>JBCBGD010000101.1:0-8490 GCA_038527085.1 Pseudomonadota bacterium
GTCAAATCACGCCAGGCTGTGCATGTGGGCAGGGACGATGCATTCGATGTGGATTTGACCGGTTTGAACAACCGGCCACGTGCATCAGGTGGCCGGTTGTTTACAAGGCGCCAATCTTAAAGTGTCGGCCCTGTTCAGTTGCCGCCGAAAAGCGCTCCAAACGGATTTGGCTCGTTTTCCCGTCGACGCGCTTCTGCCGCTTCCAGGCGCTCGAAATGCTGATTCACAGGAATCATCGCCTCATCACATTCACGAATCGCAATCTCTGACTCAGTCGCCTTACAAGCCTCGTAAACGGTCACAGCGTTGTCATACTCCGCTTGCCGGTAGTGATAGGTGATTCTGAGAGGGAAGAATGGCGACCTAGTTCCTGTGAGGGCTTCCCCCCGTTCAATGGCTTGCAAGGCCGCCGCATCATTGTTGGTTGCGATATAGCTGTCTGCGAGGCGCACATAATTGATCGGAGAGGCACCGGGCAATTGCAGCGCGGCCTGCAATTCCTGGTTTGCCGTGGCGAATTCACCTATCGAACTTAGATAATCTGCATAAGCGACCACAATCGCAGCCTCGCGCTTTCCAGCTCCCAAACGCGCCTTACGCAGCAATTCTCCCGCTCGCTCGACATTTTCTTCCTTATCGGGCTCGGCCAGAAGCCGTTTTGCCTCACGCGTATCGTTGTAGGCCTTAAGAACGCGGAAAGCCTCGCCCTCGGGGTTTCTCAGCGCCTCGAGTTGTGCAGAAGGGACCTGAGCATCTTCAAGATACTTGGCACCTGCAACCCTCTCCGTAAAAGCAGACACCAGCTCCGGATTTTCGATTGGCTGGCCGTCCTTGTCGAGGCCAAACATATCATTCTCGAGCCGGATCAAATAGTTTGTAACGTTTTCCAACCGCTTTTCATTTGAACGATGCGTGCTCGACATACGGTTCATCACATTCTGGAAGCCGGACACGGCAAAGGTTGCTGCCATGTCGTTCAGGAAGTTGCCCTGGCCTGCCCCCAGTGAGGTTGCAAGCTGACTCGCAAGCATCGTCTGGGCCTCGCTCATATCCTCGACGCGGAGCTCGGCCTGTGCAGCGGCCACGGTTTCGCGCCCCAAAAAAGCTTTGACGCCAGCAGGATTGTAATTGGCAAGGCTCACGAGATCGACGGCCAGAAGGTCGGCGTGGTCTTCCTGCTCCCGGCTGGCGCTGGCATTCAGGAGCCGGTTGGATTCCTGCGCCACAGCCGACGCGATCATTGCATTCTTCAGAAGATCTGAAGACCGAGCTTCGTTGTGGATATTGACCTCATACTGGTCATTGACCTTGTCGACCCGGGCGCCGCCGAGGGCGATGCCCACATAGGTCAGTCCCGTCATTGAGTTGTTGATCCGCTCGCGCTCCACCGCGCCATCACCACGCTGGTAATGCCCCAGCAGGATGTGGGACAACTCATGCGCCATAAACGCTGCCAATTCGCTCTGCGTACTGGGTTGGGGCGGTTCGCCTTCTTCAGCGACAACGGCCAAGTTTAACCCATACTTTTCTGCGAGCTCGCGATCGAGCGCGGCCACTTTGGGATCAACGCCCTGTTCGGTACCATCGACTCCCTCCCCCGGCAAGCCAAAGGCGATATCGAGCAGGGCGCCAATCGGAAGAACAATGACGTTTTCCTTCAAGGCACGGCCCTCATATCCCATTTCATCGGAAACAACGATCACGATGTCTTCTGGCTGCGGACCGGTCCACTGGGCAAGCAACTGGTCTCGAACTTGGGCGAGAGGCACCATTACAGCTTGGCTGTTCACCAGATTGACGAAGGTGCCATCCTTCACATGCAGGGAAGTGTGGATCGTGCCGAGAAACTCGTTCGACTCTCCAAAGTTACCCTGGCTCAAAAATTGCCGCACTTCCATGTCCTCGGAAGCCACGTGCCCGTCACCGATTGTGGCCATGTCCAGGGTTTCATAGAACGTGCCATCGAACTGGGCCTGTGTTTCCTGGAAGTTGCTCATCAGGCCTGCAAAATTTGATGCACCTGATCCAGCGGTGGTGGCGCATCCTCCAAGCATGGCGGTGCACATCGCTGCGGAAGCGAGTAAAAGATAAGATTTTTTCACTAGTGTCCCCTGTTTCCTCTAGTCAGAAACGCATTCGGTTTTAGCACGATTGCCCATTGATGCGTTCATTGAAGAAGTTGTCGTCTGGCTGACGCCCGAGCTGCACGGAATATCGCCTGAGCGATTTTGCCCTTTAAAGGTGAAAGTGCTTTCAGGCACCCAAAACTGCTCGCCTTCAATGTTCACGAGCCACATCGCCCGTGACGGGTGTCGCTCGACTGACGACGTTCCCGAAAGACTGGCAATATCCATTCTTTGAGGTCGATTGGACTCGACGCCAAAGGCGATGAAGGTGTCACCATTGAAGCCAACCACCTGGCGTACTTCTTGGGCGACCGCCGTTAACATCAAACTTGATGCGGCCAATGCCCCTGCATATAAAACTAAAAATTTGCGTCCCATAACTCACCCTGTCCCAGTACAAGTGTTGCATTCGCAACACCGCAACTATAACCGATGGATGCGGACACTGAAGCCGATTTTTAAACTTTCATCGAAAAATATTGTCTATCCTATCGAAAACGTTACCAATCGTGCCGTGTTCTAGGCTTGCAAGTGCAAATCGGCTCAGGCTGGTCGTCAAAAGCCCTGCTGCCGCTGGCAGGATCAATAGAATGGCGCCATAGAAATTTGTCGGGACGATCCTGACCAGACTGGGCAGCACCACACCGAAAACTAAGATGATCGAAGCGAACAGCACCACATGCTGTACGGCGCTGAAAAAGCCTTTTCTGGCGTTCGAAAGCGCCACTCTTGTTTCCCAATCGGCTCCTTCGACATATGCCGCCTCAGCGCTAAATCGGGATTGTTGGAACGACGCGCTCAGATAAGCGGCGAGAAGCGCCATGACGGTGGCGATGTCGAGGAGCGTAGACAGGGAATTGAAACCCAACACGGCGTTGGTGTCGCGCTCAACATCCACGCGCCAGTAGCCATCCTCAAATGTCACGAGGTTGTCATAAGCCATGGCATGGTAGAAAACGCCCGGCACCTCTCCGTGGACAGGGGACTGCGTCAAATCAGGCGCTAGGGAAAAGTATGCGCCCAAAAAGACTGTGCGCCCTTCGAATGCATTGCGTTGCGCATCAATGTCCATGGAGAACAGGTCGACAGCATCAATCGTCTGGAATGGGAAGCACCTCTGGACGAGGTCACTCTGTGCCAACTCCCGCGCGAAGATCCCTTCCCACAGCAATCGAGCCGACAGGAGCGTCTTGCCAACAGTTTCCCTTGGAAATGCGTGGCAACCCGGTTCAACTTCTCGGCCAGGCTCAGGCTGGCGAGACCAGCGGGTGAAGAGGGCCTCCCTTGGGTCAATCGCGTCGCAATTGCGCGAGACATCGCTTCGACACAGACGATCGTATAGCGCGAGCGCCGGGGCTTGTCGGCTGTCTTCCTCGGCGCAGCGAGCCGGATAGCCCTCAGCGGTGACGCATAGGGGATACATTGGCGGGATCACGCCGCGAAGCAGGACGGGCGCAGTCCTAATCGACCCGCCGAGCGAGAATTTGTCGATGTTCTGCAGGTCGCCGCCCAGATCAGAGCCCAAGATCACCGGCAGGCCCAAAGCGTCGGGTGATCCTTCGGGCTGAAATAGCGATATGTATTCCGACAGGATTTCAGTTTCTTCCACTGCGCCGCGATCGCTGGAAAAGTGTACGTCAATGAAAAGTGCGGCAGGCTGCGCCGACAACACAGAGTCAAGGATCGGTATGTAGTTGGATCGCGCGATTGGATAGGTGTCGCCGGAAAATTCCAGGTACCGGTCGTCAATGAGCACAATCACGGTCTCATCGAAGCCCTGGCTCTGATAAAAAGGCGAAAGGACTCTATTGTATACTTCTCTAGAGCGCTCCTGTGTAAGGCTCGTCATGCCGAAGGGATCAAATGGGGCGGCAAAAATGGCCACCAAAAAAGGTATTGCCCAGAAATAATCCCGCTGAACTTTTGCGAAAAAACTCTGAAGCACGTGACTGAAGGCGGCGCGCTTCGACATGCTGAATCCCCCCACGACCGACCTGATACTGGCAAGCTTGCTTCGATTTGACAATTGCACGGTCAAATCGCCTCGAATTCGGCCTCCTCGCAGCCGACCATGAAGGTCAGCGTGCCCGCATCGGCTGCCGCCGTGCCGCCCGACACAGGCGCATCGGCGGCCCTGAAGCCGATGTCCTTGGCGCGCCCCGCCACCGCCCGCGCGGTCACAACATCAATGGTCGAGCAGTCCACCAGAAGGCAATTCGCCGGCGCGGAGTCGGTCACGTCATGGTAGACGCTCGCCACATGGGTGCCCGCCGGCAGCATGGTGATGACCGCGTCGGCATCGCTCACGGCAGAAGCGACGGACGCAGCAGGCTTGCAGCCATTCTTCTCGGCCTGTTTCAGGCTGGCAGGGTCAAGGTCGAAGGCAAACACGGTGCGCCCGGCGCGCACCTGATTGGCCGCCATGCCCTGGCCCATATTCCCCAGCCCGATAAACGCAATCTTCTGCATGCCAGCTCCTCCCATGTCGTTGGGACCTGTGTGCCCCGGAGCAGGACCGGCGGCAAGGTGGGAGGGGCCTGGAGGCGGGTAAAGGGACTTTCACATCCAGTCCGCAGTCACAATCACGAGGGCAAACTAACCGAGGGAGAGAACATCGGGTTTGACGGTGTGTCGCTTGCGAGTACGGATTAGCAATGGGTGAGGTTTGCAAGGGCGGCTTCGGCTATTGTGAGAAATGCGTTCAGCGCCCGCGACTGACGCCGGGATGGCAAATAGCAGGCCGTCACCGTCAGGGCTGGAGCACGCCACTTTGGAAGCACGTCGATCAAGTCACCGTGCTGGATATCCTTCGCGACCAGCCATTTGGGCAGGACCGCATAGCCCACGCCTTTTCGGGTCGCATGTAGCGCAGCAAAGATATTGTTTGTGACGAACTTGCTTTCAGCTGTGATCATCAGCTCCACGTTATCGCTAGATGCCAGCGGTATTTGGGCACCTTCAAACGGCAACAGTGACACCGCCGGTACGTGTTCCAGTGATCGCGGATCGATAGTCTTGCTATCCGCAATCAAAGAAGGATGCGCGACAACCAACCGCTCGACCTGCGCCGACTCTCGAACAATCAACCGATCATCCTTGGGTTGTCCAATCCTGATCCAGACATCGGCGCCCGTTTCAGCCAGGTTGATGTCTGTATCGTCGAGCTGCCAGTTGATGTTCAAGTTTGGATGCTCGGACTGCCAATCCAGCACCGCGTCAATCATATGAATTTGTCCCAGCGCAATCGGTGCGATCACGCGCAGTGTGCCTTTGAGCTCATCATGCGCTTCAAACCGTTCGGTGAGTGCCGACCAGCCATTCAGCAGGTTGCGCGCATCCTCAAGCGCGGCGTAACCCGCTTCCGTGAGCGACAGGCTGTGTGTGGTTCGTTCAATGAGAACGGCACCGATACGCGCTTCCAGTTCGCTCAAGTGTCGGCTTGCTGAGGCTTGCGACAGGCCAAGATCTTTCGCAGCAGCGGATATGGAGCCGCGCTCTGCGATCCGCACGAAGGTGGTGAGAAGCGAAAGACGGTCGAGGCTCTTGCTCATCCGTCTAGCGTATATTTAATACACTTATAAATCATCTACCGAATTTCTGGTGATCCTCCATTTTCCTCGCATCGGCACCGACGCCGACGGAAAACGGAGAACACCATGTTCAGCACAGTTACACATCCAAACACGTTCAATTTGGGCGGCGAGCTCACAGTCAATCGCCTCGGCTTCGGGGCCATGCGCCTGACGGGGCAGCCGGGAAATTTCGGTCCTTATGAAGATTGGGAAGGAGGTCTAGCTTTACTGAGGCGTGCTGCCGACCTCGGAGTCAACTTCTTCGACAGCGCGTGGGCGTACGGGCCGGAAACGGCTGACCGGATTGTCGGCGAGGCCTTGGAGGGGCGCTATGTCGTGATCGCCACAAAAGGCGGCGTCGACAAACCTGCACCTGGACGCATCGTCGTGGACGGCTCGCCGGAGACCTTGCGAAGCCAAATTCTCAAAGCACGGGTCAGTCTGCGGCGCGATACCATCGACCTCTTCCAGCTTCACCGTGTTGATCCCAACGTTTCGATTGAAGCTTCGGTTGAGGCTCTGGCGCGCGCCCAGCAAGACGGACTGATCCGACATATCGGATTGTCCAATGTCGATCATGCCCAGCTTGAACGCGCCATGACCGTTGCGCCCATCGCCAGCGTTCAAAACCGCTACAACATCGCAGAGCAAGGCGATGATGACCTTGTGGACTTCACCGCTGAAAGCGGCATTGCTTACATTCCGTACGGCCCGCTTGGCGCCAATCCGATGCAACAGGGCGCCAAGCTCAGCCCGGTCATGGCCCTGCAATGGTTGTTGCAGCGCTCACCCAACATCGTTGTCATTCCGGGAACGACATCTATCGCGCACCTTGAAGAGAACATGATGGCGCTGGAGCGATAGGCATGCGCGCCGTTGTATTTCAGCTCACGAAGCGAGGCGGCTCAGGTCGCCTCGTGACGCTCACCTGGGTCGGCGTGTATCCGGTCCTGACTTTCATTGCGCTGCTATTGGAGCCCTGGCTTTCGCCACTAAGCGTTTGGCTCCAAACTTTGGTCATGAGCTCAATCATGGTTCCGATCATGGTTCTGGGAGTCATTCCTGCGCTAAAGCGCTGGTTCTAAAATCTCAATATGCGCCCATTTCGGACACTCTGAATCTCCGTTTTCGGGCCGTGAACGATGCCCCGGAATTCAACGATCTGCTCGTCCAAAATCCGCCAGACGACCACAACATCCACTGTGACGGCGTATCCGTTCAAGCTCAGCGAGTTCCTTGACTGAATGATAGCAAGTTCCTCGCCAACCAGAGTTAAAGAAAGATCTCACCGCGTGTGACAGGAGACTCTAAAACTAAGATCAGTGCCTTGATCGTGATCGACCGAAACTCTCTGTGAAGGCGCTGGCCACTCGGTCTAATTGTTTAGTCTCGCGGATCAGGTCTCGTTCGATTTGGTGCGTCCAATCGATTGGCTTGGCTGCTCTTCAGTCTCAACGACCCTGAGATCAGAAGTCGCCGCCTCTGGCTTAATCGCGGCTTGGCCTGCCATCGAAACGTGAACGTCAGTTTGCGGGAATGGGATCTGGATGCCGTTTGCCTTCAGAGCAGCATTGATGGCCGCATTCAAAGCGTGTGTCGTCGGCAGGCGCTTGGCGGGCTTGCCAACGAACACGCGCACTTCAAAATGAAGGGCACTATCGCCATGGGCCATGAAAAAGACTGTAGGAGGGGGCTTTTCGAGCACATCAGGATGGGTGGTAACCGTGTCGAGGATGATCGCCTGGACGGTCTCTATGTCTGAGCCGTAGGCGACACCCACTCTGAGCAGGAGCCGGGTAACATCGTCCTCTAGCGTCCAGTTGGTGACATTTTTGGTGATGATGGTCTTGTTCGGAAGGATGACCTGGCAGTTGTCGAAATCCGTGATGGTTGTTGCCCGGATCCGTATGCTTTTCACAGTGCCGCGCAGGTCTCCGATGGTGACGACATCGCCCACGCGGATGGGCCGCTCAAACAGGATGATGAGACCGGAGACGAAGTTCGCGACAATTTCTTGCAGGCCGAAGCCCAGACCGACACCAAGCGCGGCGATGATCCATTGCAACTCCGACCAGTTTGCGCCGATGCGAGAGAAGGCCAGGACGATGGCAGTCGCCAAAATGATGTAACGCGTAATCGATGCGACGGCGTAGCGCGACGCCGCATCCAAACCGAAAGGCTCAAACACGCCGATCTCCAGAAGCCCGCCAATATTGCGCACCGCGAACAAGGCCGCCGCGAGAAACAGAAGTGCGATCGACAGGTCCAGTAGCGTCACCGCCTCGGGCAGATCTGCGCCATTCGCCGAGACGGTGCGCGTCCAGAGGGGAATCTCGCCAGCAACGCCCAGCGCTGGGATAAAGGGGCTCCACAGCATCCAAAGTATGACCAGCACAGACCCATAGGCCGCCACTCGAAGGACGGAACGGACCTGTTCGCTGATCACCTCGGCATCAGCGATAGACTCATCCGACGATAGGCCAAGCGTCTCGCCGCTGGCTTCGATCTCTGCTGCAGACGCGCGTTCCGCTGCAAGCCGCGCTCTTTTCTCCCGCGCTTTCTCAAGGGCAAAGCGCCGGTTGCCCACCATGAACATACGCACGGCAAGGCCGTAGAGCACAGATCCGCCAAGGGCGAGCGCGCCCGATTGGAGCACCTTGTATTGCAGCTCCATCGCCGTGTCGAAGAAGCCGAAAAACGGCAACGCGCCGACGAGGAGAGGCTCCACCACTGCGATCGGCAGCAAAAGCTTCAGCAGAAGGGACGTCGTCGGCCCGGTTCTCAGCTGTGAG
>JBCBGD010000102.1:0-8477 GCA_038527085.1 Pseudomonadota bacterium
AGGAAGACGACAGCTCGCTGCCAAATGTTGATGGCCCCTACGCTTATCTCACGCGCTTCCGCGAGGGCGGCGAGTATCCGATCTTCGCGCGCAAGGCGGCTGCGGATGTCTACAACACCGAGGCGCCCGACAAGATCCTTCTCGACGGCGATGCCATGGGCAAGGACAAAGCGTATTTCAGCTTCGGCAACGTCGCCCATTCCCCCAACCATCGCTACATCGCTTACAGCGTCGACGACCAGGGCAGCGAGTATTACGACATCCGCGTGCGCGATACGGGAACGGGCGAAGAGCTCCCCGATGTGATCGAGCGCACGGCGGGCGATTTTGTCTGGTCGGCCGACAGCAAGACCATTTTCTGGGTCGAGCGCGACGACAATGGCCGCCCCGTCGCTGTACATGCTCACACGCTCGGCGAAGAAGGCTCGTTCGAGGTGTACCGCGAGGCCGATCCCGGCTTCTTCGTTGGCGTCTCGAAAAGCCAGTCCGGCGACTATGTCTTCATCAATGCCAATGACCACACAACATCGGAGTGGCGGTTCTTCTCGTCTTACGATGCCACGCCAAGCCCGCGGATCATCGCGCCGCGCGAGAAAGGCGTGGAATACTCGATCGAGCACTGGAACGACCAGTTCGTCATTTCCACGAATGCCGACGATGCGGTGGACTTCAAGCTCGTCACGGCGCCGATTTCTGCGCCAGGCCGCTCCAACTGGACAGACCTCGTTGCCCACCGTCCCGGCACACTCATTCTCGGCATGGAGGCTCTGTCGGGTCACCTGATCCGGCTGGAGCGTGAGAACGGCTTGCCCACCATCGTCGTGCGCGAGAACGAGACGGGCGAAGAGCACGAAATCGCCTTCGACGAAGCGGCCTACGATCTCGGCATGTCGACTGGCTATGAATTCGACACGACGATGATCCGGTTCGACTATGCCAGCCCGTCCACACCGGACCAGGTCTTTGACTACGACCTCACAACCCGCGAACGCACGCTCCGCAAAACCCGCGAAGTGCCGTCGGGCCACACTGCCGAGGACTATGTCGTCGACCGCATCATGGCGCCCGCCCATGACGGTGAGGCTGTGCCGGTCACGATCCTTCGCCACAAGGATACTGCCGTCGACGGCAGCGCGCCGCTCCTGCTTTACGGCTACGGCTCCTATGGCATCACCATCCCGGCGGACTTCCGCACCTCGCGGCTGTCATTGGTCGACCGCGGCATGATCTACGCGATCGTGCATCCGCGCGGCTCCATGGCCAAGGGCTACCAGTGGTATCTCGACGGCAAGCTCGAGAAGAAGGAAAACACCTTCAAGGACTATGTTTCCGCCGGGCGTCACCTCGTGTCTGAGGGCTATGGCTATGAAGGCGGCGTGGTCGGATTCGGCGGCTCGGCGGGTGGCCTCCTCATGGGCGCGGCGTCGAACATGGACCCTGAGCTGTTCGCTGGCATCATCGCAGCGGTGCCCTTTGTCGATGTCATCAACACCATGTCCGACGAAAGCCTGCCGCTGACCCCGCCGGAGTGGCCCGAATGGGGCAATCCGATCACCTCGGCAGAGGACTACGACACCATCCTCGCTTACAGCCCCTATGATCAGGTCGGCGATAAGCCATACCCGCAAATGCTGATCACAGGCGGCCTCTCAGACCCGCGCGTGACCTATTGGGAGCCTGCCAAATGGGCCGCAAAACTGCGCCATGAGGCGCCAAATGCCGGACCCTACTTCCTGCGCATCAATATGGAGGCCGGCCATGGTGGCGCCTCGGGCCGGTTCGAAGGCCTGAAGGAAACCGCCATCGAATATGCGTTTGCGCTCAGGGCTGTTGGTCTGGCGGAGTAATCAGGAAGAGGCGGGCGCTCAGACGCTCGCCTCAATCGCGGCCAGCGTATCGCGGCGAATGAGGCGCTTGTTGCCCGCATAGGCCGCGGGTGGGAGCTCGGCCAGCCCCTTCGCCACGCCCATGGCCGTGTCCATTAAGGCATCGGCGTCAACCACCTGGTCGACATAGCCGATGTCCTTGGCCTCTTCAGGGCCGAAGAGTCGCCCAATCGCGGCGGCTTCTGTCAGCCGGTCAGGCCGCACGCGGGCCAGAAGGAGCTGCAGCGCAAACTCGGGCAGCACCATGCTGATCGCGGTCTCGTTCGCGCCAATCTTGAAGTCGCCCGCCGTGGCGATGCGATAGTCGCAGCACTGGGTGATGAAGCAGCCCATGGCGATGGCGTGGCCGGTCACCGCGGCCACGAGCGGTTTTTTCATCCCATAGAGGCGAAGCGCGAGCTTACCGCCATCATTGACCAGCTTTTGAGTGGCCTCTGCGCCCTCGGACTGGAAGTATTTCAGGTCAAACCCTGCCGAGAACTTGCCAGGCAGCCCCGTCAGCACGATGGCCTTCACCTCGCCTGAGGCCTCGGCCTCGTCAAACGCGGCGTGGAGCGACTCCAGCATCGGCGGATTGATGGCGTTGGCCTTGCCGTCGTTCATGGTGATGAGCGCAATCTCGCCCTGGATATCAATGGTCGCTGACATGGGGTCCTCCGTTTGTTGAGGTTTAGCCCCCGATGGCGCAAGGTCAGTCAAGAGTCATCACGATGGGTTCGCGCAAAGCCAATCGTAGGCTTCGTTGATCTCGCGCATCCTTGCTGCAGCCGCATCTCGCTCTGCCTTGGACGGGTTGCTGGCAAATCGATCAGGATGCCACCGCTTGACCAGGCTCCTGTAGGTGTGCCGGAGCGTTTTCTGATCAGGCATCTCGTCGAGGCCCAACACCGCAAGGCGCTCCCCCACGGGCGTCTTCGGCTTTTCAGGTTCGGCCTTTTTCTCGCCTGACCGGCTGGTGCGGTTTTGGCCGTACTTCGGATCTTGCCACTCCCAGCGTGCAGACCGACCAAAAGAGCGACGACCCTTTGAGTCTGCTTGTCGGCGAATCTCCTCCAATCGCTCATCAAGACTTGGTCGAAAATGATCGCGAATCTGGTCGTGCAGTCGGTCGAGCCAAGGCCAAACGACGTACGCCCAGACGAGGGCGAGAGGTATCGCCATAGCGACCAGAAATTCCAACATGGAGGCAGCGCCCAGACCACTCTTCAGGCGTCAAGAAATACAATCGGATCGTTTCATCCGGCTTACCCTGACGCCAGAAATTACCTCCACTGATCAGAGCGGTTTCAGCGTCTTCCCATCCAGCCCGCCCATGCGGCAGACTTCCATCCATTCGGCCTCGGTCACAGGCTGGACAGACAGGCGCATAGATGTGACCAGGCTCATCTCCGCCAGCTTCTCGTTCGCCTTCACAGCTTTCAGCGTCACCGGTTCCGGCATGTCCGCCAGCGCGCGGATGTGGACGCAGTCCCAGCGTTCATCATCGGTCGTGCTGTCAGGCGCGCTCTCGGCAGAGACCTCAACCACACCAACGACTTCCAGACCCTCATTGGAGTGATAGAAGAAGCCCCGGTCGCCGATCTTCATCTCGCGCATATTGTTGCGGGCCTGGTAGTTGCGGATGCCATCCCACTCCTCGCCGGCTTCGCCCTTGGCCTTCTGCTGCTCCCAGCTCCATTTGAAAGGTTCGGACTTGAACAGCCAGTATTGCATTGCGCGCTCCAGATTCGTCTGCCGTGCGGAAGCTAACGCCTCGCCGCATCGCATCAAGGCATGCTAGGCCGGGCGCGATGACCACGATCCTGTTCAACAAGCCCTATGGCGTGCTCAGCCAATTCACGGACCGCGGACATGAAGGCAGCCCGCGCCAGACCCTGTCTGACTTCATTGATGTGCCTGGCGTCTATCCCGCTGGCAGGCTGGACCGGGATAGTGAGGGTCTTCTCGTGCTCACCGATGACGGTGCCCTGCAAGCGCGCATTTCCAGTCCCAAATTCAAGAGGCCGAAGACCTATTACGCCCAGGTCGAAGGCCTTCCCACGGAAGACTCCCTTGAAAGGCTCGCGGCAGGCATCACGCTTAAAGACGGCCCCACCCACCCCTGCGAAGCACACATCGTTGCTGAGCCCGACTGGCTCTGGCCCCGCACGCCCCCCATCCGCCTCCGAAAGTCTGTTCCTGACAGCTGGATCCGGCTTACGCTGACCGAGGGGCGCAACCGACAGGTGCGCCGTATGACAGCCGCGATCGGACACCCCACTCTGCGCCTTATCCGTTGGTCCGTCGGCGAGTGGACGCTGGACGGGCTGGCGCCCGGCGAATGGCGCGCATTAACCTCCCGCTAACCAACCCGAACGAAACCCTAACGGCCTGCACAGAATGTGCGTCCAGGGGAATTCGTGCCGATGGTCTTTTACCGCGACCTGCGCAACCGCCGCCTCTTCAGCGAATCCGAGGCTGATTGGGTCTCGCGTCGCCTGCTCGACCTGCGCGCGCAGCTGCGCGAGCCCGCGCCCGAAGGCGTGCCGCGGCGCACACGCGAGGCCTCCGTCATCATAGGCACATGGAACCTGCGCGACTTTGACAACAACAAGTTTCGCCACGGTCCCCGCAGGCGCGAAAGCCTGCTCTACATCGCTGAAATCATTTCGGCCTTCGATGTCTGCGCGCTGCAGGAAGTTTCAGAGGATCTGGAGCCCCTGCGCCAGGTCGTGCGCCTGCTCGGGCCCGACTGGGATTTCATCGCAACGGACGTCACCATCGGCGCTCTGGGCAATCGCGAGCGCATGGCGTTTGTCTATGACACCTCGAAGGTCAGCTTCCGCAACATCGCTGGCGAGATCGTGCTGCCCAAACACGCGCTGTTGCCCGACGAGCAACAGTTCGCGCGCACGCCCTTCCTGGTCTCGTTCCAGGCCGGCTGGTTCAAGTTCAGCCTCTGCACGGTGCACATCTACTTCGGATCCAACTCGTCAAAGTCTGAGGGCTACCAGCGCCGGGTCCAGGAGATCGAGTTCATCGCGGAGGAGATGGCCAAGCGCGCCGACCGCGAGGACGAGAACTACATCCTGCTCGGCGACTTCAACATCAAGAACACCATGGACGAGACGATGCAGGCGCTCACCAAGGCCGGATTTCTCCTGCCGCCTGAGCTGTTCCCGTCCAACATTCTCGGCACCAAGTATTACGACCAGATCGCCTTCCGCACCCGCAAGGACGAGGTGACCTTCCTTTCTGCGGGCGCGTTCAACTTCACCGATACGCTGTTCAAGCGCGAGCACTATGACCACTACGCGCCCATCCTGCCGGCCCGCCATCGCGACCTGAAGCATGACGGCAGCCCGAAAGACACGGGTAAGGACAAGGACTATTTCCACAAGCGCTGGATGACGTGGCAGATGTCGGACCACCTGCCGCTCTGGGTCGAGTTGGCCATCGATTTTTCAGACGAACACCTGCTCGCCAATGTCTGCGAGGGGTGCGAGGACACGCCCGCCCAGCACGAGCAGTTCGGCGGGGAAGAAGACCTCTCCCTCTATCACGGGGAGGCGCCGCGCCTGCCAGCCGCTGCTCCCGAGCCGGCAGCTGAAACCGCAAAGCGCGAGGAAGAGAAACCCAAGCGTAGACGTCGGCGCCGCAAGCCGAAGATCGCCGAGAAGGAAAAGGTCGGCACCGCTCAGCCTCACCGGAAACTGACCCTGCGCGAGGCCTGGCACATCTTTTGGTTTGTCGCGACGGGAAAAGCCGACCGCGTCCGCAAGCTGCGCGAAGCAAAGGAACGAGACGCCAAGCGCAAACGCTGACCGGCTCAAGCGGCCTTGGCGGTGTCCATGGTCTTGCCCATGGCTTGAAGTGTCTCAATCAGCGCCTGCCCAGCCGCGCGCAGCGCTGCCTGTGATTGATCGGAGTCGCCTGAGAGTTTCGACAGTGTCTCGACAGCCCCGCAGGCATTGGCAAACCGAGCAGCGCCTGCGCTGAGCGCCATGGATTTCAGCCCATGCGCCATCTTTGAGACCTCCGCGCCGGGCACATCACGCTCCATCGCGCGGTGAAGCGCTTCAAACTCTGCCGGTGCTTTCTCCCTGAACATCGCCCAGATCCTGGCCTTCAGATCATTGCCCGTGCTCGCGGCCAACCTATTGAATTCGTCGAGCGTGTCTTCGTCGAACAGGGCGACTTGCGCGGCGCTGTCGGCGTCGGGCGCGGTGGCAACTGCCGCTTGTTTCGCCTGACCGGACAAGGCGTCAGCCAGCCGGTCAATCGTGAAGGGCTTCGTCATGTAGCCATCGGCGCCTGCCACTTCCCAGGTGCTCTGGTCCGCACCGACCACCTTGGCGGTCAAGGCAATGATTGAGACAGGTGCACGCCCCGTTTCGGCTTCATCGGCCCGGATCTGCCGCGTTGCCTCAAAACCGTCCATCACCGGCATGGAGCCATCCATGAAGACGACGCCGTAAGCCCCATCGCGGGCCATGCGTACGGCCTCGGCCCCGTCTTCGGCAAAGTCCACATCCACATCCAGGCTCGAGAGCGCCTCGCGCAGCACCTCCCGGTTGACCGCATTGTCATCGGCGGCCAGCACACGCAGTCCCGCAAAGCTCTGGCGCGCAGCGATGCCGAGCCCATCATCCAGCGCTGCCTCACCGCGAAACGCTCCCGTGCGTGCGCGCTCCAAAAGGGCGATGAGATCGCCCCGCGTGAAAGGGTTCGGCAAGACATCGACCGCCTTGCCATCGCGGATCAGGCTGTCAGCGCGCGTATCGCCAATGTCGCTCAGCAGGACCACGGGGCCCTCCAATCCCTCCGGCACCGCATCTGACACGACCAGCGTGAACGCTGCGCCCGAGGCGACGAGCCGTCCGCCGAGAGACGTCAGGCTGCGGGCGACGGCTTCGGTGACCGCCTTGTCCTGCACCGCGAGACAAACTGGGACGGGGTCGCCTGCAATGCCCGGTGCATCCGCCTCGATCGCGACCGGGATCTCAAGGCGGAAGGTGCTGCCCTCGCCGTCGACACTCGTGACGGAAATCTCTCCGTCCATGGCGGTGGCAAGGCGCCGGCAGACCGCGAGCCCCAGCCCGGTCCCACCGAACCTCCGCGTGGTGGACTGGTCGGCCTGGGAAAACGCTTCGAACACATGCTCCACCTTGTCGGCGGGTATACCGATGCCTGTGTCCTCAACCTCTGCGATGAGACGGCATTGGCCATCTTGATCGCCCTCCACAGCACTCACTCGCACGTCCACGCCGCCGGTTTCAGTGAACTTCAGCGCATTGTTGACGAGGTTGCTGAGCACCTGGTTCAGGCGTGTGGGATCTGTCACGATCTGCTCGGGCACATTGGCGGCGACGTGGGTGGTCAGCGCGAGGCCCTTTTCCCGTGCGCGCTCCCAGTAGAGGCTGGCGAGGTCGCACACCAGCGCGTCTGGCGAGACCGAAACCGCTTCGATGTCGAGCTTGCCTGACTCGATCTTCGACAGGTCGAGGATGTCGTTGATGATGGTCAGCAGGCCCTTGCCCGAGCGCGAGATGATATCGGCGTAGCGCCTGTGGCGGCTCGACAGGTTCGCGCCCGACAGCATTTCCGCCATCACCATGATGCCGTTCATGGGCGTGCGGATCTCGTGGCTCATCGTGGCCAGGAAGTCAGACTTCGCCGCATTGGCCGCCTCGGCTTCGTCGCGCGCGACCCTCAGGTCGGCGGTGCGCTCTTCCACGGTCTCTTCCAGCGTTTCCATGTGGCGGGCGATGCGCTCGTCGCGCTCGCGGATGGAGGCGATCATCGTGTTGTAGGTGCGCGCCAGGACACCTGTCTCGTCGCGGCCAACCCTGCGCGTATCGAAGGCCTCCGCCGTGCCAGCCCCGAAGGCGGCCATATGCTCGGTGAGCTGGCGCAGGGGTCGCGTCATGCGCGCGATGAGCCATTGGGCGACCACAAGCGCCGCCAGCACAGCGAGCAGCGCGCTGAGCCCCGTGATCGAAAGCGTCCAGAGCACCGCTTCGCGCAGGTCAGAGATGTCCTGGGTCAGCCCCAACTGGCCGACGATTTCGCCCGCCTCGACCACAGGCACTTCCACCCGCAGGGTCTTGGCGCTCCACAGCTGGCCGAGGCCCATCTCAGACGGATCGCCATCGCGCCCGATGAGCAGCGCGCCTGAGCCAAAGTCCGCCAGCCGAACGCCGCGGTGCGTGATCACATCGGCCTGAACGAGCCCCGGCACGGCAGCAATACCGCGCAGCACCTGGTTCGCGCCCTGGCGGTCCTCCGCGGCCACGGGGTCTGACAGCGCCGCGGAATAGGCAGACGCCATGCCGGCCAGCAGTTCGCGCCGGGACTCCACATCGCGTTCAAAGGTGCGCACGCCTGAAAACACCGCCGTCGCCATCACCGCGAACAGCACGACCAGCGCGACCATGAGTGACAGGCGCACCCTGATCGATTGCAGGCCGATGCGGCGGGAAGGTGTGACAGTCTCAGGCATGAACAGTTTTTCCAACTCACACCCCTTAACCAAGGGAGGCTGAGATAGCGGAAAACAGTCCTCTGAAATTACATGCAATTTTTCCCGATCGCGTTTGGCGCATTGAAAGA
>JBCBGD010000103.1:0-8463 GCA_038527085.1 Pseudomonadota bacterium
CTGCAGGCAGGCCAGCCAATGCGCGACGCACGCGCGTGAGGGAGCGCGTTGGCGGCAGGAGCGCTTCGGATGTTTCGCCCCGGAACGCGATCAGGCTGACATGGTCGCGCCGGGCATAGCACTCGCTGAGCAGCAATTCGATCGCGCCCTTGACCTCTGCCAGCCGGTTAAGCGCGGCAGAGCCAGACGCATCGACAACAAAGATCACCGAGGATTCAGCGCGGTGGCGATGGCGCTTCACATGCAGGTCGCTGGGTCTCAGTTTGAGCCGGCTATCACCACGCCCGCGCAGCGTCTGCCAAGGCGCCGCGGCCCGGAGTGTGGCGAGCAGGTCGATCCGTCCAGACGTGCGTCCGCGGGCCGGGCGGGGACGATCGGGCCGTCCCTTGGCGCCGCCGCGGGTCTGCGCGCCTGAACGGCCCTGGGCAAGAGCCCGGCGCTGGGCCTCAGCGCGCGCACCTTCCTGCAAGGCGCCGAGCAGAGCGCCATTGCGGACCGCTTCGATGAGTTGGTCCTCCAGGGCGCCTTCCGGCAGGCCCTGGTGTGCAGGGTCATCTTCAGTTGAAGCCTGCTCCTCCGGCGGCGGTGGTGCCGACTCGTCCTGATCAGGAGCGGGAAGAGTTGCAAGGTGAGCCAGTGTGAGATCGCAGGCACGCTTTGCATCAGCCTCGTTGACTTCGGCGCGGCCCTCTAGGGCGGCCAGTGCCCGCGCGGCCCGCAGACAGAACAGCGGCGCGCGCAGGGACGGGATCTGAAACGTCGCAGCGGCCCCGACAATGGCCTCCACGATGTCGTCAGAGACGGTCACATCGCCGAGTCGTTTTCGGGCAGCTTCGATGTCTTGGGCGTCGAGGTCGAACGGGCCGGCGCACCTCGGCGGAATGGCGAACAGGTCTGCATGAAGGCACAAGCGTCCGGTCAGGTTGGCTGGCGTGGTCTCATCAGGGCCTTCACCCTCATCCAGCGCGATAAGCCCGAACCTCGCCGCATCGGTTCGAGAGGTGCCTGCACGCTCCACCCGCACCTCGCCTTGCTCCAGCGCCTGGGCGATGGGCGCGGCGTCGGCCGCCTCCAATTGGTCTGCCATACGCAGGATCACCACGCCTCCATTGGCCTCGGCCAGAAGGCCGCGTGTGCTGACCAGTGTGCCCAATCGCAGGGACTGTTCGATCGACACTCCGCCAATCAGCCGGCCTTCGGGGGTGCCGGCGGGTACGCTGGCGTGCGGCAAATCCCCTGCCATACGCTGGACCTCTGACAGCCACGTATCGCGCACGGGGCCAGCCGGGCTGCGCAGGTGAATCCCGCCCAAGCCGTGGGGTTCGACGAGGAAAACGCAGGCGGCGAGCTCGGCGCGCTGCCAGAGCGCAAAGCCCTGCGTGTAGGCCGCATCAAGCGCCTGGCGGCGCGCCTCGCCCTCATGCAGGCCGTTGCCCGTCATTCGCCAAACACCGCCGCCATGGCGCGGTCCACGCGGACCGACGCATCGCTGTCGTCGAGCGGGTCCTTGCGCAGCCTGTGGGCCAGCGCCGGTCGGGCAATGGCTTTCAGGTGACCCGCCGTGACTTCGCTGGCGCCTTCGAAGGCCGCCAGGGCGCGGGCGGTGCGCTGAAGGGTGAGTTCCCCGCGCAGCCCGTCGGAGCCGAGGGCGATACACAGTTCTGCGGCTGTCTCGAGAACGTCGTCGGGCGTTTCGACATCGTGCACGCGTTTCTGCGCCTTCACGATCTTCCGCTGGAGTTTCAGGTCTTCGCCTGCCCAGTCTGCCGCGAAGGTCTCAGGATCGCGCTCAAACGCGTCGCGCCGGCGCACGATCTGGACGCGAGCCTTGGCGTCGCTTGGCGTGCGCACGTCGACGAATAGGCCGAACCGGTCGAGCAGTTGCGGGCGGAGGTCGCCTTCCTCGGGGTTGCCGCTGCCGACGAGCACGAAGCGGGCGGCATGGGCCACGCTAAGCCCCTCTCGCTCAACGGTGTTGCGCCCGGACGCGGCCACGTCGAGCAGGACATCCACTAGGTGGTCATCGAGCAGGTTGACCTCATCGACATAGAGGAAGCCCCGGTGCGCGCTGGCGAGCAGGCCGGGCTCGAAACGCATTTCTCCGTTGACCAGTGCGCGCTCCAGGTCCAGCGCGCCGAGCACCCGGTCTTCGGTGGCGCCGAGGGGCAGGGTGACGACGGGCGAAGGTGCGCGAGCGCGTTTGGGACGCGTCAGGTCTTTGCAGTGAGGGCAGTCCGGATCGATGTGGCTGGGCGCACACCGATAGGGGCACCCCTCGACGACGTCTTGGAGCGGCAGCAGCGCCGCGAGAGCGCGAATCGCCGTCGTCTTGCCGGTGCCACGATCACCGAAGGCGAGGACACCGCCAATCGAGGGATCGATGGCGCACAGAATGAGAGCTCGTTTCAGGTCGTCCTGGCCAACAATGGCAGAGAAGGGAAAGGCTGGCACGGGCGCTCCGGGTTGTGCTGTCAGGTGATTGCACACCATAAAAGCGCGAAAGCCGCCGAGCATGCAACTCGGCGGCTTCCGTATTTGTCAAAAAGTCAGATCAGTTTACTGGCCGGACTCCTGCTTGATGTAGGCGATCACGTCCGCACGGTCCTGGGCGCTCGGCAGGCCGGGGAACGCCATCGTCGTTCCGCGGATGAATTCCTGCGGCTTTTCGAGGTAGGCAAACATCACAGGCTCGGTCCAGACGATGCCGGAGTCAGCATTGGCGTTTGAGTAGCGGAAGCCTTCAATCGAGCCGGCCGGACGACCAACGATGCCGTAGAGCGAGGGGCCCACGCGGTTCTGGCCTTCAGCCACAACGTGGCAGGACATGCACTTGGTGAACACGCGGCGGCCGGCTGCGGGATCGCCTGTCAGGGCCTGGTAAGCCGAAACGGTTTCCGCAGAGACGAGATCGGCGGACACACCAGCGGCGGTCTTGATGTCCATCGCACCATCGCTTGCGGTGTTGGAGGCTTCTTCGACGGCATCGTCGACAGCGTCCTGGGCATCGTCGGCTGCATCCTGTGCGGCGTCAGCAGCGTCATTCATGGCATCGCCTGCGGCGTCCATGGCATCATTCGCGGCGTCGGCAGCATCGTCTGCGGCGTCGTTCATTGCGTCCATCGCGTCATCGGCAGCATCGCTGGCGGCGTCTGCTGCATCATCTGCGGCATCAGCAGCAGTGTCGGCAGCATCGTTGGCTGCGTCTGCAGCGTCATTGGCGGCATCGTTTGCGGCGTCAGTCGCATCATTGGCTGCTTGCTCAATGTTGGCTGCGGCGTCGTTCGTGGTCGTGTCGGCTGTCTCACCTCCGCCGCCACAGGCGGCGAGCGCGAGCGCAGATGCGCCGACAAACAGAAAACTTAACTTACGGGTGCTTTTGAAGATCATCGAGTAACCCTCCTCTTGGTCACGTGCGAGTGAAACGGTAGTGCAAACAATAGATGTTCCAACACAAAATACTGTCGCAGGCCCATTAACCCTGTTCCATGTTGTTGGAAAGTCCCTTGGGAAACCGGGAAATTTTCACAGTCCATTGAGGATCCTGTCGCGCTGACGATGGATCAGGGCTGCATGGCGCTGGAAATACTTGACCAGCCAGACGGCAAACCGGTCCGGGTGGGCCTCGATCTCCCGGCCGAGATTGTCCAGATCGATATCGCGATAGGCTGAGACTTCTGTCGGCGTGATTCGGCCGGGCGCGTCGCTGACGCCGAACACGACGTGGACCAGCTCGTTTTCGATCATGCCATTGTCGAGGTCTGCGCGGTAGCGGGCCTTGAAGCCGTCTTCGAGCGGAACCTGGAGACCAGTTTCCTCCTCCAGTCGACGGCGCGCGGCGGATAAAACGTCCTCACCGGGCCGCGGGTGGCCGCAGCACGTGTTCGCCCATTTTCCTGCGGAGTGATATTTTACCGGAGCGCGTTGCTGGATCAGAAGATCGCCATTCGTGCGAAACACGAAGACGGAAAAGGCGCGGTGCAGGTCGCCCCTGCGATGGGCGTCGAGCTTGCCCGCAGGCGCAATGACCGTGTCGTCCTCGTCAACGAGGATCAGGGTTTCTGCGTCATCTGCAAGGATGTCCATGCGCGTCTCGCGTGTGCAATTCAAAGCTCGTTCTCGCCCAAGCTGCGCCGCGCGTCAAATGGGCTTGCCGCAGGGCGCTCTACATCCAGCCAATCCGCTTGAACAGCGCGAGCAAGCCGACAGCGCATCCCGCCATGGCGAGACTGAGCAATGTGAAGGCGACCGAACTGTCCACGCCGGGCATCCCGCCGACATTCACGCCAAAGAGACCGGTCAGAAATCCAAGCGGTAGAAACACCGCCGAGATGATGGCCAGAACGAAGAGCCTTTGGTTCATCTCTTCGCCGCGCCGCTCGGCGATCTGGTCCTGGACCAGCTGAGCCCGGTCACGCGCGGCCTCAAGGTCCTCAGTGACGCGGGCCAGGGAGTCGAGCACCTCTCGCAAGGCTTGTTTCTCTGTCTGGGAGAAGAAGTTCTCGCTGTCACTCGCCAGCGTGATCAGCGCTTCTCTCTGGGGCGACATGTATCGCCTGATGGCGACGGCCTGGCGTCTGAGCTTGGCGAGGTCGGTTTTCAGGACCGAGCTGTCGCCATCCAGAAGCCGTTCTTCGAGTTCGTCCACACCGTCGCCAAGGGCGCCAATGACATCATCTAGTCGCGCCGTCAGGCGGTCCGCCAGAAAAGCGATGATGCTTCCGGCCGTGTCAGGCGCCTTTCCGGACTCGAATGCCGTGGCGAGGTCTTCAGCCGCCCTGATCTTGTAGGCCCGCATCGTCAGGACCAGGCCGCGCGTCATCCAGACCCTGAGGGCGATCATCGTGTCGGGCTGCGGTCCCGGGTTGAGGTTGATGCCGCGCAGGTTGACCAGCCAGCCTTCACCATGGCGCAGGGCCCGCGGGCGCGTATCTTCCCTGAACAGGGCGTCGACAATGAAGGGATCAAGGCCAGCCTGGTTTTCGGCCCATTCGCGGGCCTCAGGATCAAGCCGGTTCAGGTGGATCCACCGCAAACCGCTGCTGGGCTCTGCCTGCGAAGCCTGAAGCGTTTTCCAATCAATCGCCGATACGTCAGCGCCAACACGATCGAAACCAAAGATCAGGGGGCCTTTTTCGTCTTGGGGCTGGGTCATGGACCGATGAATACCATTTGTTTTCAGGTGCCGCTTGCGTGTAAGCGAGTTGGCTGGTGATGGCCAGTTCGAAGGGGTTAGAGGTCCGCATGCGCATTATGATCGTCGCCTTGATCGGGCTTCTCCTGGCGTGTCAGGCGCTTGCTCAAATCGGCGATGCGGCCGCCACGCTGGACCAGCAGACCGAACAGGTAACTGCGGCGGCGGTTGAGCTGACACGAGACGACCTCGATCTCATTTCGCTGCGCGAAAGCCTTGTTGAGGCGCGCCGCGATGCCCTGCGCATGAGTGAGACCCTTGGCGCCGAACGCGAACAGGTTGTTGCCGACCTGGAACGCCTGGGTGAGCCAATCGAGGGCGAGGCGGCGAACGTCACCGAACGGCGGACCCGGTTGCAAGGCCAGCGTGAGGCGCTCAGCGCTCAGATCTCCCAAGCTGAGCTCAATGCCGATGAGGCTGAACGCCTGCTCAGCGAGATCGCAGAGCTCAGGCGAACTCGGTTCTATACCAATGTGTTCGAGCGATCGGGATCACCGCTCCAGCCGAGCCGTTTGCAGGCGGCCACCGGCGCCGTCAGCGAGGGGTATGGGCGCGCCGAGTCCGGATTGACGAACTGGATAGAGACGCGCCGCTCTGACGGCAGCCTGATGACGCAGATCGCCATCTTGGGAGCCGCGATCGTTTTCGCGTTGCTCATGGCGATCCCCGTGCGCGGCTGGATCCAGAGACAGGTTACGAGCCAGATCGAAAAGCTGGAGCCGCTCGGCTCAAGGCGTATCCTTGCGGCAGCGAGCAAGACGATCACGCGGGCCGTTCCAGCCATCATCGCGGGCTTCGCGCTCTATCAGATCATAGTGATGGTCGGGCTGGTGGGGCCGACGGGCGTCAGCATACTCCAACACGCCTGGATCGGGCTTGTGGCGATCATCCTCGTCGATGGCGCGGCCACGGCGATCCTCTCGCCCAGAAGCCCAGCCTGGCGGGTCATCAAGGTGACGGATCAGGGAGCGTTCTGGATCAGAAGCCTGGCCATCGCGACCGCTGCTGTGATTGTCGTCGACGACCTGTTGCGGAGCGTTGCGGCTCTGGGTCAATCCGATCTCACGGCAGGCCTGACCCTGCGCGGTCTCACCGCCATCATCCTTGGTGGTCTCATCATCGCGATCACCCGGTCCTGGGCATGGCGGCTGCCGGAGGAGACTGAGGCGACGACACAGCCTGGCCTGAGCAAGTGGATTGGTCCGGTCGGACTGGTGATCGGCGGCGGGCTGATCGTGGCGGCACTGGTTGGGTATTCTGCCGCCGCGCATTTCTTTTCGACACGTGTGGTGTTCGTCGTTGGCCTGGTCGCCATCGCGTTTGCCATACGCGCCCTGTTGCGCGAAGGCGTGCGGCTTCTCGACAGCCGTTTCCGCTCATCTGAGGCCGCTGACAATGACAGCGAGCGGATGTTGTTCTTTTGGGTCGGCTTGCTGGTCGACCTTGTGGTCATCGCATTTACGATTCCACTCGTATTCCTGCTTTTTGGATCGGACTGGTCGGATGTGCGCACAGTAGTGCAGGACGCCTTGTTCGGCTTCCAGATCGGCTCGGTCAGGATCTCCATCCTGCAGATCCTGACCGCGATGGGGCTGTTCGCGCTTCTCTTGGCGGCTACGCGGTTTGTCCAGCGCACGGCCGAAACGCGCGTCTTCCCAAACATGCGGATGGATGTGGGCGTCCAGAACTCGCTGAAAACGCTGATTGGCTATGTCGGCCTCGTCATCGCGTTCATGACGGGTGTGGGCATGCTCGGCTTCGACCTGTCCAACCTCGCGATCATCGCAGGCGCTCTGTCGGTGGGCATCGGCTTTGGCCTGCAGTCGATCGTCAACAATTTCGTGTCCGGCCTGATCTTGCTGTTCGAGCGGCCGATCAAGGTTGGCGACTGGATCGTGACGAGCTCTGGCGAGGGCATCGTGAAGCGGATTTCGGTGCGCTCCACGGAGATCGAGACCTTCGACCGGTCCTCGATCATCGTGCCCAATTCCGAGTTGATCTCCGGCAGCGTCACCAATTGGACCCACAAGAACAAGCTGGGCCGGGTCACCGTACCCGTCGGTGTGTCTTATAATGAAGACCCCGACCAGATTTTGGAGATTCTGCGCGGGATCCCGAAAGACGTGGATATTGTCCTGAACTTCCCAGAGCCGCTGATCCTGTTCGTGGGTTTCGGAGACAGCTCGCTGGATTTCGAAGTCCGGGCCTTCGTCTCTGACGTCAGCTCGAGCCTGAAGGCACGTACAGAGCTGCGCGTGGCGATCTTCAAGGCGTTCAAGGCCGCCGGAGTCGAAATTCCGTTCCCGCAGCGCGACCTGCACCTGCGGTCTGGTCCTGAAGGGTGGAAGTTCGGCGATACGCCCGCCTCCGGTGATGATACCGAAAGCTGAACCCATCTGGCGGTCTCACGGGCACTTGCTTGGGCCGTCACCCGCCCGGCCTGGGTGGCGGACCCGCCAGCGCGCGCGAAAGACGTCTGGCATTCTGCAATGAATCCGTACCGCGAATTGCAAGACGCGGCTTGCGAAAGGGCGAGTGGAGCAGCCAATCGAGCGGCCATCGCTCTGTAATTGTTGAATTAAATATCCTGACAGGAAACTTGCAAACACGTCCTCTTCAAAAGGAGACGACCATGGCCAGTGTTTGCATTTCCATCGAAAGTGACCACGCCGCGCAGGAGTTCGAAAGCGTGCTGCGCGAGGCGAGCCTTGTGTCGAGCGATATGATCCATGTGCGCACGGCCATCCGCGGCGATGCCATCCTGAAGACTGTCCGCACCGAATGCCCCTGGGCGTTGGCCATCGTGCGCTCGACTGAAAAGATGGGCGGCGAGCATGATTAGGCTGGCAGTCATTCTTCTCGCCGCCGTGCTTGCAGGCTGCTCGACTTCTTTTGAGACGCCCCGCAACCTGTCCGACATGGCCCTTGAAGGCTATGCCGCCGAGCGTCGGCCCATGTCTTCGTCAGCTGAAAGCGCCGCACTTGGTTTGGCCCATGGCCGCAATGCCGGGCGGTGCGAGGACATGGACATTGCGCTGGCGGGCCAGCCCATCGATGCAGGCCTCGGCGCCGCGTTTGACGAGCCCGTCCTGCTGTCACCTGGCGACCTCCTTCGGCTTGAAATCGTGCGCGGTGAGGGCTTTGCGGGCGACTATGTGGTCTCGCCAGATGGCTATGTCCGCATTCCGCACATCGGAGACATCCCCGCCGCTGGAACGACGCCGTCTGACCTTGAAAACACCGTCTCGCGCCTCCTCGTCAGCGGAGGCTAC
>JBCBGD010000104.1:0-8387 GCA_038527085.1 Pseudomonadota bacterium
CCAACCCATACGCGCCACGCAGTTGAAGTACCAGGCCAATTCCACATGGGCTGGCACGGCCGATTGCGCGTAAACGATGGCCTTGTCCGGATCGACGCCGCTGGCATAGAACGCAGCGGCGATTTCGCGGGTCTTCGATGCAAGGCGTTTCGGGTCCTGCGGCGTGGTGATGGCATGCAAATCCACGATGCAGAAGATGCAGTCATGGGTCTCCTGCAGCGCCACAAACTTCACCAGCGCGCCAAGATAGTTACCGAGGTGCAGATCACCCGTGGGCTGCACGCCGGAAAACACTCGCTCGGGGCCGGAATAGGTCTTTTCATCGCTCATGGCAGAGCCGCTTACTCCACTGGACGCCGCCTTGCCAGTGCCTTCACGTCGCTGGGGCGAACCGCGCCGAAAATCAGGGCTGCAATCGCATACGCGATGCCGCCCGCTGCGATGAGCGCCAGCACGTCCACGATGCGCCCGCCGGGGACCCAGGCCCGCAGGCTTTCCTCAAAGGCAAGCGCCCAGACAAGCCCTGCCCCCATCACGCCGCTTGCGATCAGACAGCTCACAAGACGCGACACCAGCCTTGGTCCTGGCTGGTACCATCCCCTGGCCTGCAAGGTGAGGAACAGCATCGCCGCGTTGACCCAGGCCGCGGCGCTCGTGGCGATGGCAAGGCCCGGAAAGCCCGGCGCGCCTGTGCTGCGCATCCAGAAAAACAGCCCTGCCCCCAGCACGGTATTGATCACGACCGAGAGCAGCGCAAAGCGCATGGGCGTCCTTGTGTCTTCGCGCGCGAAAAATCCTGGCGCCAGGATCTTGATCAGAACGAAGGCCGGCACGCCCCAGGCGAAATGAACCAGCGCGCTGGCCGAAAGCCTCGCATCGGTGAGAGTGAAAGCGCCGCGGCCGAACAAGCCATCGATCAATGCCACAGGAACGATGGCGAGCGCCACCGCAGCTGGAAGGGTGAGCGCCATGGCAAGGCCAATGCCATCATCCATGGTCGCATTGCTGCCTTCGCCATCTTCGGCCCGGGCCGAACGGGCGAGCCGTGGCAGGATCGCGACTCCCACTGCGACGCCCACGAGGCCGAGCGGCAACTGGTAGAGCCTGTCGGCATATTGCAGGTAGGACCGCGCGCCGACCTCCAGGCCTGCCAGGATCTGGCTGATCAAAACGTTGATCTGCATGCCTGAGGCGGCGATCGCGCCGGGTACGGCGAGCCCCATGACGTGCTTCACGTTCGGCGTGATCTTCGGCAGCCCGATGAGAGACAGATTCACCTTCCGGCGGCGCACTCCCCACCAGAGCAGGCCAGCCTGGAGTACGCCCGCTATGGTCACGGCCACGGCCGCAAAGCGTGCGGTTTCCCGCGGATCACCCGCCAGCAAGGCCGCCGTGATGATGCAGATATTAAGCAGGGTCGGCGCCGCTGCGGACAGGGCAAACCGACCAAGCGAATTGAGCACACCAGCCAAAAGTGCACTCAGCGCCATGAAGGCGAGGTACGGCATCGTGATCTGGGTGAGGATGATGCCAAGTTGGAGAATGTCCGGCTGGTCGCGATAGGCGCCCATCAGCCCGGTCACGATCCACGGCATGGCGACCTGCGCGACGATGACGATACCCGCTGTCACGGCGAACAGGACGCGCATGGCCTCCTGGGCGAGCTGCTGTGCCGCTTCCGGCCCCTCGGCTTCGAGCGTTCGCGCATAGGATGGCACAAAGGCCTGAGCAAAGGCGCCTTCCGC
This sequence comes from Pseudomonadota bacterium, assembly GCA_038527085.1. Taxonomy (GTDB): domain Bacteria; phylum Pseudomonadota; class Alphaproteobacteria; order Caulobacterales; family Hyphomonadaceae; genus UBA5336. The sequence goes on from JBCBGD010000104.1 coordinate 1,746, forward strand.
GAAAAAGCGCCTGAACAGGTTCGGGAACATCAGCGCCGCGAAGAATGCATCGCCTACGGGGCCGGCGCCAATCCGAGCGGCGATGATCGCCTCGCGCAAGAGGCCCAGCACGCGCGAGACGAGCGTCAGCGAAGCCTGGACCAGCGTGTTGCGCACAAGGCTCATGGCGGCGGCGTCCCTGTCAGCGCCTTAGAAGCTGTCGGCCGCACTGGCGCGCTTGAGGGCATGGGCCGGCGTGGACGGATTGTCGGGTTCATCGCGGCCAAGTACGGCGAGGAGATCACGGCGCAGGGCCGATTTCTGGGCATCGGTAAGCACTTTGCCTTGACCAGGCACCTGAACATAGAAGGCGTCAAATACCCGCTCGCCATAGCTGCCGACATGGGCAGAGCGGATCGACAGGCCCGCATCGGCGAGCGTTTCAGCCACATCCAACAGCAATCCGGGCCGGTCGCGCGCTGTCACATCGATCACCGTTGCGTCCGCAGACAGGTCATTGTGCAGTTGCACCACGGGATCAACGATGAAGGCCGCCTCGCGCGCCTCGCGGCGCGTCTTGATCTCGGTGCGCGCAAGGTCGCCAGACAAGGCGGCTTTCACGTCGGCCTCAAGCGCCTCCATGCGCCGGGGATCACGCGAGGCAAAAGTGTCACCGTTTTCCGTCTGCAGTACGAAGGTGTCGATGACGAGGCCATCCGGACCCGTCGAGACCTGTGACGAGACGATATTCGCGCCCCGCGCCACCATGGCTCTGACGATGTCTGCAAACAGGCCGATACGATCCTTGCCGGTCACGAGGACGTCGAGCCCGCCGCGCCCCTCGCGTTCGCGCACATGCACCCCGCCGCCAGCGTTGAGACAGGCGGCATGCCAGGCGAGATCCTCGCTGTCATAATTGGTCCAGTAGGCCGCATCCATCTGCGCCAATTCGGCAGGTAATTCGCCGACCATCTCGACCAGTTCCGAGCGGCGGCGCTCGGCGCGCTCATCCAGCGCTGCTTGGACGGCGTGCTCATCGGTGCGCCCACCGCGCAGTGCGGCCGCGGTATTGTGATAAAGGTCAGCCAACAGCTGACCCTTCCAGGCGTTCCAGACGCCAGGCCCCACCGCTTTGATGTCGGCCACAGTGAGAATGTAGAGCAGCCTGAGGCGCTCCAGATCGCCTACCAAACGGGCAAATTTGGAGATCGTGCGCGGATCTGAGAGATCGCGCTTCTGGGCCGTTTCGCTCATCTCAAGATGATTGCCCACCAACCAGGAGACCAGTTCCGCTTCCGCCTGTCCAAGGCCAAGGCGCTTCGACGCCCTGCGCGAGGTCTTCGCGCCTTCCACTTGCTGGTCGCCCTGCCCCTTACCGGTGTCGTGCAACAGCATCGCAAGGTAAAGCGCGCGCCTGTGGGTCACATCGGGGAAGACCTGGCCCACAAGCGGCGGATCGGTCTCGCGGCCGTGTTCCATGTCGGCGATGGCCTGCACCGCGCGCAGCGTGTGCTCATCCACCGTGAAGTGGTGGTACATGTTGAACTGGGTCTGGGCGACGATCTCGCCGAACTCGGGCACGAACTTGCCGAGCACGCCGGCTTCGTTCATCCGCCGCAGGGTGAGGGCGGGCTGGTCGCCAGCCAGGATTGCGTCCAGTATGGCGGCTTGGCCCTCTTCGGATTTGCGCACGTCAGACGTGATCGCCGCGAGGTTGTGGGACGCTGCCCAGACCGCATTGGGATGAACGTCCATGTCGCGCCGCTCGGCCTCGGTGAAGAGGCGCACCATGCTGGACGGCTCCTCGCGGAACAGGGTTTCGTCCTCAACGGAAATCCGGCCCGCATCGACGACAAACGGCGTCCCCTTGATGGGCTGGACACCTGGCTGCGGGATGAACCGGCGCAGGCCCTCGGGCTTCTTCTTCTGCTCGGCCTCAAGCTTCGCGGCAACGATGCGCGTGAGAGCGCCCACATCCTTTGCCACAAGGAAATATCGCTTCATGAACCGCTCAACGCCGCGCTGGCGGCCGCGGTCGCGATAGCCCATGCGCTCGGCGATCTCGGGCTGGAGATCGAAGCTGAGGCGCTCTTCGGCGCGGCCTGTGAGGTAGTGGAGGTGGCAGCGCACCGTCCAGAAGAACTCAGCCGCGCGGATGTAGCGTCGGTAATCCTGCTTTGTGAAATCAGACGCGGCCATCACCTCCTCGAGCGACGCGCCGCCGTGCATATGCTTCAGGATCCAGAACAGGGTCTGCAGGTCACGCAGCCCGCCCTTGCTCTCCTTCACGTTCGGCTCGACCACATAGCGCGTATTGCCCTGGCGGGCATGGCGCGCATCGCGCTCGGCAAGCTTGTCGGCGATGAATTCGGCGTCTTTGCCGCGCACGCATTTGTCCTCGAAAGTCTCTCGGGCTTCGGCGTAGAGATCGGCATCGCCGCAGATGAAGCGCATGTCGAGCAGCGAGGTTTTGATGGTCACATCCGGCAAGGCCAGGCGGATACACTCGTTGGGTGTGCGGAAGGCGTGACCGACCTTCAGGCCCATGTCCCAAAGCGCATAGAGCATGTATTCCGCGACAGACTCGGCATGGGGGCTGGTCTTCCAGGCATGCAGCGTCAGAAGGTCGATGTCAGAGCTCGGCGCCAGAACACTGCGCCCATATCCGCCCGTCGCCGCAATGGCGATGCGTTCCCCCATGGTGGGGTTTGACACAGGGTGGACATGGGTCGTCGTGTAATCAAAAAGCGCGCTGATCACCTCGTCCTGAACCGCCGACAGGAGCCGGGCCGTGTCCAGGCCGTTCGCGCCCTGCTGCAAACGCTCCTGGGCGATCATTCTGCCCCGGAACATGGCTTGGTGAAGGATATCGAGCGCACGGGCCCGCGCGGCGCCTTCATCGCCGAGATTGTCGAGCGCGGAAGCTGTGAGTTTCACCCGCAGCGAGCGGCCATCGATAATGTTGGCGATGCGCCAGGGGCCCGGCTTGGCATCGCGGATCGGCTTTCGCAGGAGTGTCGGATCTTCAGGGTCGGGCGAGGTCACAGCCATCTCACTTGCGTAGTTCAATCCGCGCGAAAAGGAAACGCATGCCGCTGTCCGGGATGCAGCTAATCGCCGCCGCCGTGTTGCAATGCAAAAGAAACCGTGGTCCACGCGGGCAGAACCCACTTCCTTCCCGATGGATCCTCCCCGCATGGCGACGAAATCGACCCTCGCTGCGTTCGCAGAGCGCCTTCCAATGCCCGATTGGCGATCGAGCGACATCTCCAAGATGGGTTTGCGCGACCTGCGTGTTGAAACCCTTGCGGGCCTGACCGTCGCCCTGGCGCTTGTGCCCGAGGCTGTTGCGTTTGCTTTCGTGGCGGGTGTGCCGCCGCTTGTCGGGCTGTATGCCGCTTTCATCGTCGGCCTGATCACGGCCCTGTTCGGCGGGCGCCCCGGCATGATCTCGGGCGCGACGGGCGCGCTCGCCGTGGTCATGGTCTCCCTCGTGGCCGGGCATGGTGTCGAGTATCTCTTCGCGACCGTGATCCTGATGGGGCTGTTGCAGGTCGCCGCCGGCGTGTTCCGGCTCGGCAAGTTTATCCGGCTGGTGCCTCACCCTGTCATGCTCGGCTTTGTGAATGGGCTCGCCATCGTGATCGGTCTTGCGCAGCTCGGCCAGTTTCAGGTGCCGGGCACGGCCACGCCAGACGGCCACAGCTTCCTGCCCAATGGCGAATGGCTGGCGGGGCTAGACCTCGCCCTCATGCTCGGCCTGACGGCGCTCACCATGGTCATCATCTGGGGCTTCCCGAAACTGACCAAGGCCGTGCCCGCCCCGCTCGCGGGTATCGCCATCGTTGCGGCGATCGTTATCGGTTTCGGCCTGAATGTGCCCACCGTGGGCGACCTCGCCAGCGTCAAGGGCGGCTTACCCCAGTTCCATATTCCCTTCACCCTCTCATCAGAGCCCGTCTTAGGCGACTATGCCTGGGAGGGCGGTGCTTCAGGCTTCGCGCCGATCCCGCCGCTGACTCTCGAGACGCTCTACATAATTCTCCCCTACGCGCTGATCCTCGCTGCCATCGGCCTAATCGAGAGCCTCCTGACGCTGAACCTCGTCGGCGAGATGACCGGCAAGCGCGGCGGCGCCTCAAAAGAGTGCCTGGCCCAGGGCGGGGCAAACATCGTCACCGGCTTCTTCGGCGGCATGGGCGGATGCGCCATGATCGGCCAGTCCATGATCAACGTGAAATCTGGCGGGCGCACGCGCGTGTCCGGCACGCTCGCCGCGCTCTTCCTGCTAGCCTTCATCCTGGTGGGCTCGGGCCTGATTGAGCAAATCCCGCTGGCCGCCCTTGTCGGCGTGATGTTCATGGTGGTGATCGGCACGTTTGCGTGGAACTCCCTGCGCATCATGCGAAAGATCCCGCGGACGGACGCGTTCGTGATCATCCTCGTGACAGCCGTGACCGTCCAGTACGATCTCGCCATCGCCGTGGTGGTGGGCGTGATCGTGTCCGCCCTCGCCTTTGCCTGGTCGAACGCGAAGGAAATCCGCTGCATCAAGCGGGACTCGATCCGCACGCCAGGCGCAAAGGTCTACGAAATCGAAGGCGCGCTGTTCTTCGGCTCCACAGATGGCTTCGCGGAGATCTTCACGCCGGAAGACGACCCCGACACGGTGATCGTGGACTTTGCCCGCTCGCGCATCGTCGACCAGTCCGCCCTCCAGGCGATCGAAGACCTTGCCGCCAAGTACGCCGCCCTCGGCAAGACGCTGCAGCTGCGCCACCTGACACGCGACTGCCACGCCCTGCTCACCAAGGCCGGCCAGCTGATGATCGACAGTGATGACGACCCGGACTACGCCGTGGCGGCAGACTATTCGGTGCGTCCAGGCCGGTTCGGCGGCGCACACTAGAGCTCGCGGAAGGCGATCCTCTGGCCTGTGCGGGTCTCAGATGGTTCGAGCAAATCAACCAACGGGCCTGCCACGCTTTCTGGCGTTGGCAAGGTCTCGGGGTCCTCGCCCGGCATGGCATCGAAGCGCATTTCCGTGCGTGTCGCACCGGGGTCGTAGAGATTGACACGCAGAGCGGTCTTCTCGTTCTCCTCCGCCCAGGCGTGCACCATAGCCTCCAGCCCCGCCTTGGACGCCTGGTATGGCCCCCAAAAAGCGCGCGGTCGCGGCACCACACCTGAGGTAACAAACACCGCCCGCGGCGCGTCTGACTTTATGAGCAACGGCGCGAGTGACCGGATGAGCCGCCAATTGGCGGTCAGGTTCACATTGATCGTCTCTTCAAACTTTCGAACGCTCACGGTCTGGAGCGGACCCAGCGTGCCCAGCACACCAGCATTGCCCAGCAGCCCGTCCAGGCGGCCAAAGCGGTCATTCAGGATCTGGCCGAGGGCGTCGATGGCTTTCCCATCAGTCAGGTCCATCGGCACAAATGTCGCCGTATGACCTGCCGCTTTCAACTCATCATCCAGCGCTTCGAGCGCCTTCTGTGAACGCGCCAGGCCGATGACGTGGTATCCGCGCGCGGCGAATTCCACTGCAGCTGCACGGCCAATGCCCCGGGATGCCCCGGTGACGAGGATCAGGCGTTTGTCTGTCATCTCAATCGCCACCTAGCTCACGATGCGCAGCGGCGGCTCGTCCAGCAGGGAGAGCTGGAAGTTCTTGTCGCCCTGCTGGCGGTCGCGGTCGATGAGGCGCGTGGGATAGTCGCCCGTGAAGCAATGATCTGCGAATTGCGGGTGCTCGGCATCGCGCTCAAGACCGCCGATCGCCTTGTAGAGCCCCTCAACCGACAGGAAACCAAGGCTTTCCACACCGAGCGAGGCTCGCATCTCCTCCAGGGAGTTCTCCGCAGCCAGCAATTCGCTGCGCGCGGCCATGTCGATCCCGTAGTGATCAGGATGCTGAATCGGCGGGCTGGCCGAACGGAAGTGAATCTCCCGCGCGCCAGCTTCACGGACCATCTCGACAATCTTGCGCGAAGTGGACCCGCGCACGATGGAATCGTCGACCAAAAGGACACGCCGCCCTTCAAGGACGGCGCGGTTGGGAGAGTGTTTCTTGGAGACCGAAAGCTCGCGTTCGATCTGTGTCGGCTCGATAAAGGTTCGCCCGATATAGTGGTTGCGGATGATCCCGAGTTGGAACGGTTTCCCGCTCTCTTCGCTGAAACCGATGGCCGCTGGCACGCCGCTATCGGGCACGGGCACGATGACATCCACGTCGGCGGGCGTCTCGATCGCAAGTTGCTGGCCCATACGGCGGCGTACCTCGTAAACGCTGCGGCCCTGCACCATGGAGTCGGGTCGCGCAAAGTACACATACTCGAAGACGCAGGGCTGGGCCGGGCGCACGGGGAAGGGCCGCAGGCTCTCAACCCCCTGCTCTGTGATCACGACCACCTCGCCGTTTTCCACCTCGCGGATGAACTCCGCGCCGATGATGTCCAGCGCGCAGGTTTCAGACGCCAGGATATAGGCCTCGCCAAGCTTGCCCAGCACCAGGGGACGCAAGCCGACCGGATCACGCGCACCGATCAGCATGTCTTCGGTCAGGCCCACAAGCGCATAGCCACCATCGATGCGCTGCATGGCGTCGACGACGCGCTCAACCAGGCCGGTGCGGCCCGATCGCGCCACCAGTTGCAGCAG
>JBCBGD010000105.1:0-8385 GCA_038527085.1 Pseudomonadota bacterium
TCAGGTCGCCAATAATGTCGCCCATATAGTCCTCAGGCGTGACCACCTCGACCTTCATCATCGGCTCCATCAGGCGCGGATCGCCCGGCCCCTTGAGTTCGCGGAACGCTGCGCGCGCCGCGATTTCAAAGGCAAGGACGCTGGAGTCCACATCGTGGAACTTGCCGTCCAGCAGCGTCGCCTTGAAGTCAGTCACGGGGTAGCCCGCCAGCAAGCCATTTTCCTTGGCCTGCTCAAGACCTTTCTCGACGCCCGGGATGTATTCCTTCGGCACGGCGCCGCCGACAATCGCGCTTTCAAAGATAAAGCCTGAGCCCGGCTCGAGCGGCTCGAACTGAATTTTCACCTCAGCGAACTGACCTGAACCACCCGACTGTTTCTTGTGGGTGTAGTTGATCTCAGCCGGACGACCGATCGCCTCGCGGTAAGCCACTTGCGGCTGACCGATATTGGCTTCCACCTTGAACTCGCGTTTCAGGCGGTCGACGAGGATGTCGAGGTGAAGCTCGCCCATGCCTTTCATGATCGTCTGGCCCGACTCCTGGTCGGTTTCGACGCGGAAGGACGGGTCCTCGGCAGCCAGGCGGCCAAGGCCAACGGACATCTTCTCCTGGTCGGCTTTCGATTTCGGTTCGACGGCGATCTCGATCACAGGATCGGGGAAGTTCATCGTCTCCAGAACGACAGGGTCTGACTTGTCAGACAACGTGTCGCCGGTGGTCGTTTCCTTCAGGCCGGCCAGCGCGATGATATCGCCCGCGAAGGCTTCTTCGATTTCCTCGCGGTTGTTGGAGTGCATCATCATCATGCGGCCAACGCGCTCTGACTTGCCCTTCGTGGAGTTGAGCATCGAGCCGCCCTTAGTGAGCGTTCCGGAATAGATGCGCACGAAGGTGAGCGAGCCCACAAACGGGTCGTTCATGATCTTGAAGGCCAGGCCGGAGAAGGGCTGGGCATCCTCTGCCGAGCGGGCAATGTTGCGCACTTCGTCCTCATCGCCCGGCTTGAAGCCCATATAGGCTTCGACGTCGAGCGGACCTGGGAGGTAATCGACCACCGCGTTCAGCATGGGCTGCACGCCTTTGTTCTTGAAGGCAGAGCCGGCAAGCACAGGCACGAAGGACATGCTGAGCGTGCCCTTGCGGATCAGCTCGCGCAGTTTGTCTTCGGAAGGCTCTTCACCTTCAAGGTAGGCCTCCATCGCCTCTTCTTCCATTTCGACGGCGATCTCGACGAGCTCAGCGCGCATTTCTGCTGCCTTGTCGGCAAGCTCGGAGCGCACATCGCGCAGCTCCCAGGTCGCGCCAAGGTCTTCGCCCTGCCAGACCCATTCTTTCATGGTGATCAGGTCGACATGGCCTTCCAGCTCGTTCTCAGCGCCGATAGGCAGCTGGATCGGAGCCGGCACAGCGCCGGTGCGCTCCTTGATCATCTTCACGCAGTTGAAGAAGTCAGCGCCGGTCTTGTCCATCTTGTTGACGAAGACAATGCGCGGAACCTTGTAGCGGTCAGCCTGGCGCCAGACGGTTTCGGTTTGTGGCTCAACACCAGCGTTGGCGTCCAGCACACAGACAGCGCCGTCGAGCACGGCGAGCGAGCGCTCGACTTCAATCGTGAAGTCCACGTGCCCGGGCGTATCGATGATATTGAAACGGTATTTGTCGGTCTGGGCGGTCTTGCCGTCTTCGGTGCGTTCCCAGAAAGTCGTCGTGGCAGCCGAGGTGATCGTGATGCCGCGCTCTTGCTCTTGCTCCATCCAGTCCATGGTCGCAGCGCCATCGTGCACTTCGCCGATCTTATGCGACTTGCCCGTGTAGTACAGGATCCGTTCCGTCGTTGTGGTTTTACCAGCATCGATGTGGGCCATGATGCCGAAGTTGCGGTAGCGCTCGAGCGGATATTCGCGGGCCATTGCAGCGGTCCTTTACAAGGGCGCGCCGGGCCCCTGCCCGACGCGTTTCTGGGTGTCAATTAGGGCGGCGCCTAGCACATGCCAACCAGTGGCGCCAGCGCGGCGGATCAGCTTACCAGCGGTAGTGCGAGAAGGCCCTGTTGGCTTCTGCCATCTTATGGGTGTCTTCACGCTTTTTCACGGCATTTCCGCGCCCCTGGGACGCATCCATGAGCTCGCCGGCAAGACGCTCGCGCATCGTGTTTTCATTGCGCCCACGGGCGGCAGACGCCAACCAGCGAATCGCCAAGGCCTGGCGGCGCTCGGGGCGCACTTCCACAGGCACCTGATAGGTCGCACCACCAACACGGCGGGAGCGCACCTCAACCTCAGGAGAAATCGCATCGAGCGCTTCGTGGAACACGCCCACAGGATCTTTCTTCGCGCGCTCTTCCACCAGATCCAACGCACCATATACGATGCGTTCGGCGGTCGACTTCTTACCGTCCAGCATGATCTGGTTCATGAACTTCGAAAGAACGACGTCCTTGAACTTCGGATCGGGCAGAACTTCACGTTTTTCAGCGCGGTGACGACGGGACATGGGCCTGGCCTCTTATTTCGGTTTCTTGACGCCGTAATGGGAGCGGCGCTGCTTACGGTCTTTCACGCCTTGCGTGTCGAGCACGCCGCGCAGGATGTGGTAGCGCACACCCGGAAGGTCCTTCACGCGGCCGCCGCGGATCAGCACAACGGAGTGTTCCTGAAGGTTGTGGCCTTCGCCGGGGATATAGCAAAGGGATTCAAAGCCAGACGTCAGACGCACCTTCGCAACCTTGCGCAGGGCGGAGTTCGGCTTCTTCGGTGTGGTGGTATAGACGCGGGTACATACACCGCGGCGCTGGGGGCAGGCCTTCAGGGCCGGAGTCTTGGACCGCGTCGGCTTGGGCTTGCGCGGATTGCGGACGAGCTGCTGGATCGTGGGCATAAGGGGCCGTTGTCTCTTCAGTTCTGGCCCACGTTTCCATTGGGGCCGTTAAAATCAAAACGCCCAGACGCCCTCGTTTTAAGGGCTCCGGACACGCGGTTCGCTCTCGGATGTCTCCGGGCTCATTCGGTGGCCATGCGTGAAAGCACGACCAGCCATTGGGCCAGCGATCACGCGTCTTAAGTCCACTGGGCCTGCCAGTCAACAGCTGCGGGGCATGGCATATCAGATCACGGCGCGAGAGACACGCGCGCTGGCATCGTCGTGCGTAACGCGCGGTCGCTGGACACGGCCCACCCACCGCCAGGCACGGCGCACACCTGCATGTCCGTTGCGAGAGAGGAGACACGGCCCAGCTTGACTGTCTGACACTGCGTTGAGGCGGTCACCCTGTTGGACACCACCCGCCCGTGCAGGCGTGTGTGCGCTGAATACTCTAACTCAGGCCGCGGTTTGACCCACTGAAGGTCCGCCAGTTGAATATAGCCTTGGGCCACGCCACGGCGGCCAATGATGGCCCACTCTGCCTGCTGGCTCTCACCGAGGAGGCCGAGCACTTCGAGGAACTGCCCCTCGGCGACCGCTCCATCGCGCATTCTTGTTGCGGCCGAGGGCACTGGGCGAAGCTCGGTCTCGACGCGGGCCTGCACCCAGGCATGGCTGATGGTCAACGTCCTGCGCACGGGCGCTATCTCGGCCGCACGCGGGAGGGAAACAGCCCTCAGCTGATCACCGCGCTCACCCAACTCAACCGCGACGGTGCCAGATTCCGTTGGCACCTCGAAAGCGGCTGTTTCAAATCCTTCCCCAAGGAGCGAATTTAGCTCTGCACCGACCTGTACGGGAGCCTCTGCTGCGTGTTCTGCATCAAGTCTGGTGAGGATTTCATCGGCAACATGCCTGGTTGTCACTGCCGGGTAGGACTCGTGAGGCTCAGGTGCCGCGCGTCCCAACCACGATCCGTCGGCATGACGGCATACCTCGGCGCGTTGAGCGGAGGCATCGCCAAGCCCGACTTCGATGGTGCGGCAACGGGTTGTCGCGAGACTGAAATCGTCCTGCTTGAAAGTCGATGGCACCTCGAATGGGCGCCCGAGCGGGCCATTGAACGTTTCTGCGAGTGTCACCTCTGCGGCCGAAACGTAGCCGGCCGCCACGCCCCCCTGCCCCACGAGATACCAGCGATCGCCATAGGAACTCGTCACAGTCGCCATACGCTGGAAGAGTGTGCCCCGCCCAGCCAGCGCGCCATCCTGCTCGGTCTGAAGGTCCGGCAAGGGACGCACCGCGACAACGTCCTTGGCGGCAAACCAACCACTCTCCAGAAACAGGCCGTCATCCACCAGAGCAACGCTGTCTGATCGCTTCAGGACGATATTCTGTTGGTCGAACCGGCTTGATACCAAGGAGATTTCTGCGAGATTGCCATCTGGCGTGTCGATATTCGCGGTGCGGCCATCAAGTTCCGTTTCGAGGAGGCGTTCGATCTGGGTAGACAGGTCGCTACGCTCAGATGGCGTCAGGGCTTCTCCTGAAGCCTCAACAATGCCCACGAGCATGGCTGCGGCAGACCCTGGGATGACCGGCCCTGTGTGTACATGCTGGGGAATCTGCCTTTCCGCATTGGCAATTGCCTGGGCTGTGCGCAAAGATGGCGAGGGTGGTGCGGCCCGCTGGACAGCCACCTGCGTGGGCGCTGAGGCCGAAGGGGCTTGGCTGGGTTTCACCGATGGCGGCAGGCTTGGCGCCCCGACAGCCGCGAAATCCTGGATGTCAGATGATCGCGACCCGTTTTCCTGCTCCTGATCCAGAGAGGAAGTTGGCTCGAATGTCCGCGAGGCCACGTCGGCCGAGACAAACTCAGGCCCTGCGCTGGTAAGTTGTTGCTGCACCTTGCGGACGTTCGCCTCCGGCTTGGGGTCAACAGCCTTTGGCAGCGGCGCAGTGTTGCTGGTCGTAAGTGTCTTCGCAGCCGAAGCGTTTTCCGGTCCAGACCGCTGCAGTCCGAGCATCAACGCAATGGCCGAAGCCGATAGTCCTACACCCGCAGCGAGCGCAAGCCACCACGATCCGGCGCTTGTCTCGCGTTTCTCAGCAGGCGGAAGAGGCATGGTTTCAGCGCCCGCTTCGACCAGAACCACCGGACTGGTTTCCTCGAGAGTGATTTTTGTAGCGTCGGTTTCAGCAACGTGGGGCGGGCCTGTGGTCTTGGCCACATCCATCGGTGCGGGGTCCGGCGCGTTGTCGGGGACCGGCTGCAGGACAGGCTTCACGGGTCGGCTGGAGGCGACGATGCTGGACACCAAGGCCTCGACCTTTTCGGTGGGAAAGTCGTCGCTTGTCAAAGATGGCTGGGAAAGCCGTTCAGGTCCTTGCTGGTCTCCAAACAGGCGGGTGACCACATCGCTCAAGGATCCATCATCGCCGCGCAAACGACCCTGCGTCACATGCGCGTGACGGCGCCTGATGCGCTGCCGGGATCTGTTTGCCATGTCCTCGCCCGCTGATCCGCCCTCAGGCAATCAGGGTTAACACACACATCCCCGGCGCATAGGCCCAACGGCGTGAAATCGTGGCCAGATACGAAAAAAGGGCCAGACTGAAAGCCTGGCCCTATCTCTTTTCTCGCCTGAGGCGAATTTGCCTATTCTGCAGGCGCTTCCGTCTCGGCTTCTGGTGCTGGCAGGCGCTCTGCCGCAGCAGCTTCCGCCTCGGCCGCAGCCTTTGCAGCCACAGCGGCCCGCTTGGCCTTGAGCTTCGCGTCCCGGTCTCCGGCAATCCGGCGGAAGTGGCGCAGGCCACCACCTGTACCAGCCGGGATCAGCCGACCCACGATGACGTTTTCCTTGAGCCCATCGAGCGTGTCGACCTTGCCCTGGACCGCCGCCTCGGTGAGCACGCGGGTCGTTTCCTGGAACGAGGCCGCAGAGATGAAGCTACGGGTCTGTAGCGACGCCTTGGTGATGCCGAGCAGAACGGGCACGCCGGTCGCCTCACGTTGGTCCTTCTTGCGGGACTTGCGCACGACGGCATTGGCCTCTTCGAACTCGATGATGTCGACCTGCTCGCCCTTAAGGAGCGTGGTGTCGCCGGGATCGGTGATCTCGACCTTCTGCAGCATCTGGCGAACGATCACCTCGATATGCTTGTCGTTAATCGGCACGCCCTGCAGGCGATAGACCTTCTGCACTTCCTCGATCAGATAGTTGGCCAAGGCCTCAATGCCCAGCGTCGCAAGAATGTCCTGCGGCGCGGGGTTACCGTCCATCAGATACTCGCCACGCTTGATGTAATCGCCATCCTGCACGGCCATGTGCTTGCCTTTGGGCACAAGGAAGTTGATTTCCTCCTTGCCTTCTTCCTCAGGGTGGATGTGAATCCGGCGCTTGTTCTTGTAGTCGCGTCCGAATTCCACGCGGCCCGAGATTTCGGCGATGATGGCGTGGTCTTTTGGACGACGCGCCTCGAACAGTTCGGCCACACGCGGCAGACCACCGGTGATGTCCTTGGTCTTCGCGCCACCGGTCGAGATACGTGCCACCGTATCGCCCGGCTTGACCTCTTCGCCGTCCGTGAGCGACAGGATCGCACCGACCGGCAGGAGGTAACGCGCCTCGGCACCGTTCGGCAGGGTCACGGGCTCGCCGGATGCGTCGACAACCATCACGGACGGCTTGATCTCCGCCGACTTGGTGGCCGTGCGCCAGTCGATGATGTGGCGCGAGACCACGCCCGTCAGGTCGTCTGTCTCTTCCTTGGCGGTGACGCCATCGATCACGTCGACCAGACGCGCCGTACCGGCAACTTCCGACACGATGGGCTGTGCGAAAGGATCCCAGTCGGCGAGCTTGTCGCCGCGGCCAACCTTGGCGCCTTCTTTGGCGTAGAGCTTGGTGCCGTAGCTTGGCTTGAACGACTGGCGCGTGCGCCCGTCGCCATCGACGACCATGACTTCCATGGACCGGCCAACGACCACCTGCGAGCCGTCCTCGCGTGCCACAACAGCGCCGTTGTCGAACTTCACCGTGCCGTCGAAAGTTGCCTCGACGGACGATTGGTCCGCCACGGTTGCCGCGCCACCAATGTGGAAGGTGCGCATGGTGAGCTGCGTACCTGGTTCGCCAATCGACTGGGCCGCGATGACGCCGACGGCCTCGCCGCGGTTGACGATCGTACCGCGCGCCAGGTCACGGCCATAGCAGGCCACGCAGACGCCGTTCTTGGTCTCACACGTGAGCGGGGAACGGGCCTTGATCTGGTCAACGCCAGCGTCTTCGATCTCGAGCGCGATCGCCTCATCGACATAGGTGCCAGCGGGATAGAGCAGCGTGCCATCCGGAGTGGACACGTCTTCGGCCGTGGTGCGGCCGAGGATGCGCTCAGACAGGGGGACCACCACGTCGGCACCATCCATGACGGCGCTGATCTGAATGCCGCGGTCGGTTCCGCAGTCATCTTCATTGATGATGCAGTCCTGAGCCACATCCACGAGGCGACGTGTCAGGTATCCGGAGTTCGCCGTCTTCAATGCGGTGTCAGCAAGGCCCTTACGCGCGCCGTGGGTCGAGTTGAAGTATTCAAGGACGGACAAGCCTTCCTTGAAGTTCGACACGATCGGCGTCTCGATGATGGAACCATCGGGACGGGCCATAAGGCCGCGCATACCGGCAAGCTGCTTCATCTGGTTCTTCGAACCACGTGCGCCCGAATGGGCCATCATGAAGACCGAGTTGGTCTCTTTCTGGAGGCCCGTTTCACTGTCGACTTCGGCTTCGCCGGCCACGTCCATCATGGCGTCGGCAACCTTGTCGGTACAGGTCGACCAGGCATCGACGACCTTGTTGTACTTCTCACCACGGGTGATGAGGCCATCAGCGTACTGGCGCTCGTACTCGGCAACCTTCTCGCGGGTCTCTTCGACCAGCTTTTGCTTGGCCGGCGGGATGACCATGTCGTCCTTGCCGAATGAGATGCCAGCCTTTGCAGCCTCGCGGAAGCCGAGCTCCATGAGCTTGTCACAGAAGATGACCGTCGCCTTCTGACCGCAGTTCCGGTAGACCTCGTCAATCAGGCGTCCGACGTTTTTCTTCGTCATCAGCGTGTTGGTGAGCTCCGGCGTCATGCCCTTTTCCTGGGGCAGGATCGACGCGATCATGTAGCGGCCGGGCGTCGTGTCGATGATGCGCGTCTCGGCATTGCCGTCAGCGTCGACACCTTCAAAGCGCGCCTTGATCTTGGCGTGCAGAGACAAGAGGCCCGCGTTCAGGGCGTGCTCGATCTCGGCGTAGTCGGAATACAGCCCGCGGATCGGCGCGCCGTCCTTGTCCTCTGCATAGCAGCCCGGCTCGTTCTCCTTGTCGAGGGAGAGATAATAGAGCCCCAGTACGATGTCCTGAGACGGCACCACGATCGGCTTGCCGTTGGCAGGCGAAAGGATGTTGTTGGTCGACATCATCAGGACACGCGCTTCCAACTGGGCCTCAAGGCTCAGCGGCACGTGCACAGC
>JBCBGD010000106.1:0-8370 GCA_038527085.1 Pseudomonadota bacterium
ACGGTGGCGCGCATTGCGCCGGGCCAGTCCATCGACACGACGCGGGCGTTCCTGAAGGCGACCGAGGAGGGCCACTATGCCGACACAGACCATGTCTGCGCGATCGAGCAGGGCGGCGCGCTGATCGGCTGCGTCGGGGTGCACCGCCGCACGCGACAGGACCTGTTCGAGCTCGGCTATTGGCTCGCGCCCGGAGCTTGGGGCAAGGGCTATGCGACGGAAGCAGCGGACGCCTTGCTGTCACGGTTGACCCGCAGGGCCGGCGAGCGCGCCTTCGTGTCAGGATACTTCACCGACAATCCGGCCTCGGGCCAGGTGTTGCGCAAGCTTGGCTTCCTGCCGTGTGGCCTGAGGCCTGTCTATTGCCTCGGCCGCGACACGAACCTGCCCCATCGCGACATGGTGTGGGTGGCAGGCTGAGCCGCCACCCGTTGCGTAACCGGCTATTCGCCGGGTGAGGTCTGATCGCTCTTGTCGATGACAGGGTGGGCGTGGCCGGGATCGTCATTGGCCCTGTGCATGGCCACGACCACGCCGGACAGGGCGATGATCGCGATCAGGTTCGGGAAGGCCATGGAGGCGTTGGCGATGTCGCCGAGCAGCCAGAGCGCGTCTGTATTTGTGATGAGCGTGCCCGCGAATACGACCAACACCCAGAGGTATCGGAACGGGTGGGTCGCCCATTCCCCGACCAGGTACGTGGCCGCCTGCTCGCCGTAATAGGACCAGCCGATAATGGTGGTGAAGGCAAAGAAGAACAGCGCCACTGGCACGATGAAAGCGCCTACCACGGGGATCGCCTCGGCATAGGCGCGGGTGGTCACGGCCGAGCTGTCAGCATCTGTCTCCCAGGCATGTTTCACGTCAATGAGGACATTGGGGTCCGTGGCGGCAGCGAGGGAATTGGCGGGCACCTCAACGCCTGAAGCCGCGCACGATGTGAGGTAGGCTGCTGCTTGCGCGCCATTCTGCGCGATGATCGTCTCGCGGCCTTCGGCATAGGCGCTTGGGAAGAGGTCGCCGACGGTGAAGTCGCCCGGCAGGTCCACGCCGGCTTCAGAGCAGACATTGGCGGTGATCAGGGCCGGGCTGCGCTTGAAGTCGCCTTGGATGGTGAGGATCACCAGCGCTGTCATCGTGCAGATCACGATCGTGTCGATGAACACGCCAATCATGGCGATTTCGCCCTGCATGACAGGGTTTTTCGTCTTCGCGGCAGCGTGGGCGATGGGCGCCGAGCCCTGTCCGGCCTCGTTCGAAAAGAGGCCGCGCGCGATGCCAAACCGCACCGCCTGCATCATGCCGTAGCCTGCCGCACCGCCGACCGCTTCGCGGAACCCGAACGCAGAGGTGATGATTTCCATGAATGCGCCCGGCACAAGCGGCGCATTCACGACCAGGACGCCAAACGCAATCAGCACATAGAGCGCGGCCATGAAGGGCACGACCTTGCCCGCCACGCTGCCGATCGACTTGATGCCGCCAATGATCACCGCGAAGACCAGAAGCGCGATGACAATGCCGACGGCCCAGTTGGGAATGGAAAGCCCCATCTGGTTATTTGTCAGTTCCAGGGCCGCTTCGGTGATCGAGTTGGCCTGAATCATGGAGCCCGTCGCCATGGCCGAGAACAGCGTTCCCAGGCAGAAGATAATTGCGAGCCAGCCCCAGCCCTTACCAAGGCCGTTCTTGATGTAATACATCGGCCCGCCATTGATGCGGCCGTATTCGTCCGTTTCGCGGTATTTCAGGGCGAGCGAGCTTTCCGAGAAGGCCAGCGCCATGCCGAAAATGGCGGTCACCCACATCCAGAAGATCGCGCCCGGTCCGCCGAGCGTGAGCGCCGTGGCGACCCCTGCAAGGTTGCCCGTCCCGACCTGGCCTGAGAGGGCTGTCGAGAGCGCTTGCCACGGCGTGATCGCGCCATCCTCGCCCTGGGCTTTGCGCCCGTCCCACACCTCTTTCACAGCAGGTCCGAAGCGGCGCAGGGGGCGCCCGCCGATGCGGAACATCATGAACAGGCCGGTGCCCAGCAGCACGATGGCGAGCGGGCCGATCTGGTATGGGAAAATGACCGTGTCGCCCCAGGTGCCACCCCAGATCAGGCCCGATACGTTCTGAATAACGCCAACAATCGATTCCAAGGGCTCGCTCCCAGCCAGGTTTGTTTACGGTTTCCAGGGCACACTAGACACGTTCCCGGCATTGCCAAGCGCAAGGGGGCGCAATTGTTCCGGGGTGTGGCGCGATTGCTATTGTGTTAGGCGAAAGCGCGGGAGGACGCGGTATGAAACGGCTCTACCACTGGTCGCTTGATCCCGTCGCGCGCACGGCGCGCCTGGCGCTTGCGGAAAAGCGCCTCGCGTTTGAGGAGGTTGAGACCCGACCCTGGGCGGTTCATCCGGATATGGAGCGGCTCGGCCCCGGCGCGGCGCCGCCTGCCTTTGTCGACACGACAGGCGAAGGACGCATCACGCTGCTGGGCACCCACGCGCTGCTCGAATACCTCGATGATGCCTATCCCAATCCGCGCCTGATCCCGGCTGGCCACCAGGACGCGGCTGAGGCGCGCCGGCTCTGGCGCTGGTGCGAGGACAGCTTCCAGGTCGTGACGGAGAACTTGCTGACAGAGCGAACAGCCCAATGGGTGCGCCGCGACCGACAGCCCGACAGCGGCGCGCTGCGAAAGGGCGCCCATGCCCTGCGCGGCCGGCTGACCTTTCTCAACGCATTGACCGAGACGCGCTCTTACGTGGCGGGCCGCCACCTGACCGTGGCCGACCTCGCCGTGGCCGCGCATCTCTCCAGCGTCGATTATTTCGGCGATGTGGACTGGGCTGCGGTGCCGGACCTTCGCGCCTGGTATGCCCGGATGAAGTCACGCCCCAGCTTCCGCGGACTGCTCGCCGACAGGATCGACGGCACGCGCCCCGCCGCGCACTATGCCGATCTGGATTTCTGAGGAGAGCCTAAATCGACAGGCCCTTCGGCGCGATGCGCTCCAGTTCTTCCATCTGGGCCGGGGGCGTCGGCAGCACCTTGCGTTTTTCCAGATCGAAGGTGACCGCCACGGCCTCGCTTGTCATCCAGGCCTTGCCCGACACCGGATCCAGCATCCAGTGGACGAGCGAATGGGTCTTCTCTGCCACGCTGGCCAGGCCCGAGCGGATCTCAAACAGGTCGCCCATGCGCGGCCAGCGGCGGTAGATCAGCCTATATTCCAGCACCGCCGCGCCCATCGGCCGCTCGCCCGCCGCGTCGGCCACCTTGCGCCGCCAGTCGAACAGCAGGTTCGGCACGGCATCTGACACGCGGCCCATGAACCAGGGAGCCCACATGGTGCCGAACCCGTCGCAATGCTGGGGCAGCACCATACCGCGCCCGATGACCGGCACACTGGCCGCCTCGGCGACCTCAAGGGTGGCTTCGGCCTCGGGTAGGAACGATCCGCAGGGCTGAAGACTGCGCGGCTTGGTGTCATCGGGCGGCGTCTCGACCAAACGCTCCAACGCGTCGCGCGTGCGCCGGGACCAGGGAAAGGGCCGCGCCGCCTTTGCGGTGGCGTGTATCAAGCGGGTGCGGAAGCTGGCGGCGGGGGTGCCATCGCCATGGCGCATCTCCTGATAGAGATCGACGCTGGTCTCATCGAAACTGACCACGCAGCCCTGCATGGTCAGCGGCCGGCCCGGCATCACCTCGCGGATAAAGCGGATATGGTGCTCGGCGGGCACAAGGGTCGACGGCGAGTTGGCATCGAAGGCGCTCGGCAGCTCGATGGCCCGCGCAAACGCGCCAAGGCCTTCCATCGCCTTCTCGACATAGACGCGCACATTCATGTGCCCCATCTCGTCGCAATCCCAGGTGTTGGCGCTGCCTTGCCAGAGGGGGATCATCCTCCAATCACCCCAGTGATCGCTGCCCGGGCGGCGAGTTCGGGCGACATGAGGTGGGTGCGCCCGCCGCGGCCCTGGCGGCCTTCGAAATTGCGGTTTGAGGTCGAGGCGCAGCGCTCTCCGGGGCTGAGAATGTCAGGGTTCATGCCGAGACACATGGAACAACCCGGCTCGCGCCATTCAAAGCCCGCCTCCATGAAGACGAGATCAAGCCCCTCATCCTCGGCCTGGGCGCGCACGAGGCCTGAGCCGGGCACGACCATGGCGCGCACGCCGTCAGCGACAGTGTTGCCACGCGCGACCTCTGCTGCGGCGCGCAGGTCTTCAATGCGGGAATTGGTGCACGAGCCGATAAAGACGCGCTGGACCGGCACACCGGCAATCTTCTGGCCGGCCTTGAGACCCATATAGTCGAGCGCGCGGGCGATGGCGGCGCGCTGGACGGGATCGTCCGCATCGGCGGGGTCGGGCACGACGCTTTCCAGCGGGATGGCCTGCTCGGGGCTGGTGCCCCAGGTGACCGTTGGCTTCACATGGGCCGCGTCGATCTTCACGACCCGGTCCCAACCCGCGTCGTCATCGGAATGCAGCGTTTCCCAATAGCGCTGGGCCATTTCCCAGGCCCCGCCCTTGGGCGCGGCGGGACGGCCTTTCATATACTCAAATGCGGTCTCATCCGGCGCGATCAAGCCTGCCCGCGCACCGCCCTCGATGGAGAGGTTGCAGAGTGTCATACGCCCTTCCATGGAGAGGGCGCGCACCGCCTCGCCGCGATACTCCATGACGTGGCCCGTGCCGCCCGCCGTGCCGATCTTGGCGATGATGTGAAGCGCGAGGTCCTTGGCTGTGACGCCTTCGGCCAGCCTGCCGGACACCTCGATGGCCATGTTCTGTGACTTGCGCGCGCGCAGCGTCTGGGTGGCGAGCACATGCTCGACCTCTGACGTGCCGATGCCGTGGGCGAGCGCACCGAACGCGCCATGGGTGGAGGTGTGGCTGTCGCCGCAGACGATGGTCATGCCCGGCTGGGTGCGGCCCTGTTCGGGCCCAACCACATGCACGATGCCATTGTTGATGTGGCCCATGGGGAAGAACTCGATCCCGTGCTCGGCCACGTTGCGGGTCAGCGTCTCAAGCTGGTTGCGGGCCTCGGCATCGGTGACGCCGGGCAGGCCTGCCGACTGGTTCTCGGTGGGCGTGTTGTGGTCTGCTACGGCGAGGGTGAGATCGGGCCTGCGCACGGGACGTCCGGCGGTTTTCAGGCCGTCAAAGGCCTGCGGCGTGGTCACCTCATGGATCAGGTGCAGGTCGATGTAGAGCAGCGCCTCGCCCGTGGCCGGGTCGGTGTCGACCAGGTGTGCATCCCAGATTTTGTCGTATAGCGTCTTGCCGGACATCGCCGCCTCACTCTTTTATCCCGATATGGATCAGCGCCCTATGCAAAAGGCAACCCGTCGGAGGACAATATGAGTGCAGATGGCACGATCCGCGTCCCGCGCGAGCACGCTGCCTTCATCGCGCTGCAGCTGCGCCGCGGTGTGGTGCCCAAGGACCTGATCGCATCGCTGAGGAAGAAAGGCTGGCAGGACAATGTGCTCAAGGCGCTGATGGGTCCGGCCTTTGACGGGATCATCGCGCAAGAGGACGTGGACCATGAGGCGATCTACACTGCGAGGATCACGGAGCTGGCCGAAAGCCATCGTGATATTCGTCAGGTGCGCACGAGCAAGGCACAGGTGTACCAGTGGAAGGGCTTTCTGAAGCCAGAGGTCTGCGACCGCCTGATCGCCCAGACCGAGCAGCTCTGGCGTGACTCCACCGTCACCGACGCGTTTGCCGACCCGAAGATCCGCACCAGCCGCACCGCAGACATCGGCGTGCATGGCGACGCCTTGATCTACAGCATCGACGAAGCCATGGCCAAGGCGCTGGGCATCCACTGGTCCTATTCAGACCCGGCACAGACCCAGCGTTATGAGGTCGGCCAGGAATACAAGGCCCACCATGACTATTTCGCGCCCGGCACGCGCGAGTTTCAGGTCGAGTGCCAGACAAGGGGCCAGCGCACCTGGACCTTCATGGTGTACTTGTCCGAGGTCGAAGAGGGCGGCGGCACACGGTTTCGCAAGCTCGACAAGCTGTTCATGCCTGAAAAGGGCTCAGCGGTGATCTGGAACAATCTCAACCGCGACGGCTCGGTGAACCCATGGACGCTCCACCACGGCACGAAGGTGCGCAAGGGCACGAAATATGTGCTGACGAAATGGTTTCGCGAGCGCGGCTGGGGGCCGATGGTGTTCAGGGAGCAGGACGCTCAGGGCTGAGGCCGAGAGCCTCAAGCATCTCAGGCGTCCAAGTTTTGGCCTCAGCATCGTAAAGCCCGAACTCGGACGCGAGGCCCCAATGGCACCAGCCGAAGCCGGCCTGCTCAGACGCGCGCCGCACGGTTTCCAGCCAAATTGCGCGTTCCTCGCTCGAATTGGAGCGGTGCGCGCCGAACTCTCCCAGCAGGACAGGCAGGCCATCCGACAGGGCCTTCTGCCGCGCGCGCGCAAAGTGCTCGCGCACCGCGGCGATTTCGCTCGGATCGTCGCCCCATTTGCCAGAATATTCCGGCGGCGTGTCCATCCAAGTGGCGCCTTGGTGGGTAAACTCATAGGGCTCGTAATAGTGGAAGGTGGACATCACGTTCAGCTCGCGCGGGAAGTCGGCCTCAAGCCAGCCTGACAGCCCGCCCCATTCCGCTGACGACAGGATCACCCAGCGTGTGGGATTGGTCTCGCGGATCACGGCTAGCATCTCGCGGTTGAGCGCATTCATCCGCGACACGGTGAGGGCGTCGCGCGGCTCGTTGAGCACTTCGAAAATCAGACTGTCAGGCGCGCCGGCATAGCGCGCGCCGAGTTGGCGCCAGATCGCCTTCAGACGCGGGAGTTCGCCGTCGGGGTCGGCGTAGATCTCATCGAAATGGTGCACGTCGAGGATGATGTTGAGGTCGGCAGCCACGGCTTGGCCAATCAGCGTGTCGAGGCGCGACAAGAGCTGCTCGGAGATGGCGAAGTCTGGCGCAGGGCCGGTGTAGGCCGACACTTTGACAGGCAAGCGCACCGTGTCGAAGCCCGTCTCCGCGATGGCGAGGATGTGGCGCGCGCGGACCACATATCCCCACTCGCCCTCGCGCGGCGCTTCCAAACCGTTGGAGAGGTTCACGCAGCGCTGTATCGGCCCTGCGGGCACTTCGGTGAGAGGCGCAGCGGTTTGCTGCTGCGGGCTCGCCTCGCTGCCGCAGGACGCCGCCGTCAGAAAGGCGGCGAGTGCTACGGCGAAGCTGATCCATCTGGTCATGGCGCGGACTTTGGCGTTTCCTGTCTCCAGCACAAGACCAATTGCAGCATGGGAGGAGACCGATGGCACTCAGCGAGGAGGCCCGCGCCTATATCGACAAGCAGGAAGCCGGCATGAAGGCGGTGGCCGAAACCCTGTCTGCGCGCATCGAAGCGGCAGGGCCGGACCTGGAGTCCCATGTCGCCTGGGGCTTCCCGTGTTGGAAAGGCCATGAGCGGATCTTCTCCGTGATTGCGCACAAGGAGCATTGCAACTTGCAGCTCTGGTATGGCGCGCAGCTCGCTGGCCACAGCGAGCGCATCGAGGGCACGGGCAAGGCGCTGCGCCATGTGAAGGTGCGCTCGGTGGGCGAGGTGGACGAAGAAATCGACGAGATTATCCGCGCCGCAATTGCCCTCGATCGGACTGATCCGCAAAAGGTGCGCTGACGCAGCCCTTGCCTGCGCGCCAGCCGCGCTATTTGAGGAAAGAGAGATGCGGAGACAGACGATGGATAAGCTGGTGTTTGGCGGGCTTTGCGGCGCGCTTTTGATCGCTGCCTGCGGCGCAAACATGGACAATGATGGCATGCAGGCTGGCCCGGTGGCCGCGGCTGAAACGGCGCAGCCAGTATCTGCCGATGGAGCGACACATATGACCGACCTCACCGACTTCACGACCATCACAGGCGATCCGATGCCGCTGAGCCAGTTCGCTGGGAAAGCCGTGCTGGTGGTGAACACGGCCTCGCGCTGTGGATACACGCCGCAATATGAAGGGCTTCAGGCGCTGTGGACCGACTACAAGGATAAGGGCCTTGTGGTGGTCGGCGTCCCATCGAACGATTTCGGCGGGCAGGAGCCCGGTACGGAAGCCGAAGTGAAGACGTTCTGCCAAATCAATTACGGCGTGGATTTCCCGCTGACCTCAAAAACCGCCGTCGTCGGCACGGGCCGCCACCCCTTCTACGCCCTGGCGGAAGACACGCTCGGCGAGGCCGCGCGGCCAAAGTGGAACTTCCACAAGATCCTCCTGGACACGTCAGGCACGCCTGTCGCGGCGTTCCCATCCAGCGTGAAACCCCAGGATGACGAACTGGTGTCGGCAATCGACGGCGTTCTGGCGGGCTAGGGGTCGCTGGGCTTCGGCCTTT
>JBCBGD010000107.1:0-8342 GCA_038527085.1 Pseudomonadota bacterium
TGTCGGGCGCCTCGGTGTTGTAGACATCCGCAGCCGCCTTGCGCGCGAAGATCGGATACTCGCCGCCCTGGCGGAAGCGCGTGAGATAAGCGTAGGGGCCATCAACATTTGGCAGCGAGCTGTCGTCTTCCTTGATGCGCCCGCGCATCTCCGCGAAAAGCTCTTCACGCAGCGCCTCGGTGGGCTCTTCGAGGTGGGTTTTCGTGTAGGCGTTTTCCGCTTCAAGGTACTCGCGAATGTCAGCGCGCAGGACGCTTGGGTCCGACATCACTTCCTGCCAGTTGTCGTCCTTCAGCCACTGGTAGGGATCAACCCGCGTGCGGCCGACTTGCTCGATTGTGACCGGCTCGCGCTTGGCTATCGGGCCGGCGGGCAAGTCGGGCCGTGTCGCAACTGCGGCGGTGGCTGTGGTGTCAGTGCCTTGGGGCGTGTTCAGCATGGTACATCCTGTCAGCAGGGCAGCGGCGCAAGCGCCAGCCAGCGAAATTGAAGCGCGCATGGGCGGGTCTCCTGAATCTGTTGGACGCAGGAGGGCACAAGGGCCATGGATTTGTCCAGTGTCCCTTTAGTCCGCAGGCCTGAACTCCAGCACCACGCCATTAATACACCAGCGCTCGCCCGTAGGCGGTGGCCCGTCCTTGAAGACATGGCCCATGTGCAGGCCGCAGGTGGTGCAATGGCATTCCGTGCGCGGGTAGATCAGCTTGAAGTCTGTCTTGGTTTCGACCACGTCCGGCGACACCGGCTGCCAATAGGACGGCCAGCCCGTGCCTGAGTCGAATTTGTGCTCAGAGCTCCAGAGCGCGGTGCCGCAACCTTTGCAGTGATAAAGGCCTCGGCGTTTTTCGTCGTTGTGGTTTCCCGGGCTGAAGGCGCGCTCGGTGCCTTCCTTCACACCGACGCGGAATTCCTCCTCGGTTAGGAGTTCGCGCCACTCGCGGTCGCTTCTTTGGATCGTCTTGCCTTTGGCTGACACAGGGCCGCTCCTATGGGTCTTGTTTCAGTAGACAATGTGGGCCGGGCTCACGACAGAACAACCGGCAGCGTCGGGGCCTGCCGGTTGACGAGATTATGTTGTTCGGGCGGCGCTATTTCTCGCGCTTCGTCACCAGGCCGGTCATGAACATATACCGGCAGTCACTGGCGTCTGCCTTGATGTCGGCCGCGATCGGCTCGGCCGCCATGCCCCGGCCTTGAAAGCGCGGATCATCGCACTCGCCATCCATCGCCCAGTCCGATGTGTCATCGCCGAAGTCGATGGCGTCGATCTCGCGGGCCGTGGGCGGCGGCGCGGTCTCTGCGCGCCAGTCCGCATCATAGGTCAGCGCGCCCGATTGCCAAAGCGAGAGGCAATCGCTCCGGTCAGCATACGCGTCGTTGAGGTCGAGCGGACCTGCGGCCATGCCGTCGCCAGAAAAGCGCGGATCATCACACTCACCGTCACGCGCCCAGTCTGAGGTGTCGTTGCCGAACTGAATACCGTCAATGCGCAGAGGCGGCGGTTCAAGGTCCTCGCCGCTTCGAAAGGTGATCTTGCCATTGTCGAAGAGGAGTTTGCAGTCGGTCGCGTCGCGGAACCTGTCGGAGTCCTCGGTGATGTCCGCCATGCCTGCGCCTTCGAAGCGTGGGTCGTCGCACTCGCCGTCATTGGCCCAGTCGCTGGTGTCATTGCCGAAATCGATGGCACTGGAGTCTTGTGCCAGTGCTGTCGATGAAAGTCCCAGGCAGAGCGCCAGGGCCACCGCGGCGGAATTCAGTCTCATGGGATCCCCTCAATCAAGTGCTTGCTAACGGCCCGCCGTGAACCCGGCAGGCCGAGATGAATCTTTCGCAAGGCTTTGTGGCGCCGAAAAGGC
Source organism: Pseudomonadota bacterium (assembly GCA_038527085.1). GTDB lineage: Bacteria > Pseudomonadota > Alphaproteobacteria > Caulobacterales > Hyphomonadaceae > UBA5336. The sequence continues at coordinate 1,857 of JBCBGD010000107.1, forward strand.
GCGGCCATTGCCGCCGCAGCTAGCCGTAGAGCACCGTAATGGTCTCAGCCACGCAAGCGGGGCGTTCCTGGCCCTCAATCTCGATGGTGCATTCTGAGATCATCTGCTTGCCGCCAGCTTTTTCATTCACTTCCTTGCAGGTCTGGCGCATGCGCAACTTGGAGCCCACCGGCACCATATTCGTAAAGCGCACCTTGTTGGCGCCGTAATTGATGCCCCGCGTCGTGCCTTCCACGCGCAGGACCTCAGGCCCCAGCATCGGAAGGAGTGACAGGGTGAGATAGCCGTGGACAATCGGGCTGCCGAGTTCCTTGGTGGCGCGCTCGACGTCAACATGGATCCACTGGTGGTCGCCCGTCGCCTCAGCGAACATGTTCACGCGATCCTGGTCGATGGTGTGCCAATCACTGACGCCAACTTCCTGGCCTGCCAGGGATTCCAGATCGTTGAAGTGTACTTTTTTCGGGTCTGCCATGGTGTCCTCCTGTATGGGTTTGTGTGTGTTTGTGACGCTGGGCTCATTTTCAAGCAAGGTTGACCGTGCGCCAGTCAAACAATGCGGCTTTCGGACTTGCCCCAGTAGCGGTCGCGGATGAGGCGTTTGTAGAGCTTGCCCGTGGCGTGGCGGGGCAGGGCTGGATCAAAGTCGATGCTCTTGGGGCATTTGAGCTTCGAGAGATTGTCCTGGCAGAACGCCATGAGCTCATCGGCGAGGTCATCGCTCGGCGTGATGTTGTCCATGGGCTGGACGACGGCTTTCACGGCCTCGCCAAAATCAGGGTCCGGCACGCCGATGACGGCGCAGTCGGCGACCTTGGGATGTGTGATCAGGATGTTCTCGGTTTCCTGCGGATAGATGTTCACGCCACCAGAAATGATCATGAACGCCTTGCGGTCTGTCAGGAAGAGATAGCCGTCATCGTCGACCTTGCCGACGTCGCCGAGGCTCGACCACTCCCTGTTCTTGGGATTGAGCGCGCCTTCGTTTTTCTCTGGCGCGTTGTGATAGTTCGGCGGCGGGGTGCCGCCAAAATAAATCTGGCCTTCCTCGCCTGTGGAAACTTCGTTGCCTTCTTCGTCGCAGATGTGCAGTTCGCCCCAGATCGCCTTGCCCACGGTGCCCTTTTTCTGAAGCCATTCCGGGCTCTTGATCCAGGTCATTCCGTTGCCTTCCGACCCGGCATAATATTCATCAATCACCGGCCCCCACCACGCGATCATCTGCTCCTTGACGGGCACGGGGCAGGGGGCTGCGGCGTGAATGGCGAATTTCAGGCTCGAAACGTCATACTTGGTGCGCACGTCTTCAGGCAGCTTCAACATGCGCACAAACATCGTTGGCACGACCTGTGTGTGCGTGATCTGGTGGTCCTGCACCGCCTGCAGGAAGCCTTCAGGGTCGAACTTCTCCATGATCCAAAGGCTCGCGCCGAACCGGGTCATCGCCATGCACCAGCGCAGCGGCGCGGCGTGATAAAGCGGGGCAGGCGACAGATAGCGCGTGTCCTCATCGGCGCCAGCGAGGGCCTTGGCGATCTGGTTGAGCACCGTGTCTGCATCGATGGGGGCGCCGTGCTCAAGTGGTGGGCGCAGACCTTTGGGGCGGCCGGTCGTGCCAGAGGAATACAGCATATCGGTGCCGGCCATCTCATCTGCGATTGGGCTGTCCGGAAAAGCCGCGCGCTCGACCTCAAGGCTTGTGAAGCCGTCGATCTCGCCATCGATGGACCAGCGGGTAAGCACGCCAGCCTCATCGGCGCCGGCCCGCGCCGCGTCGCCGAGGCTCGCGCTGGCGATGAGGAGTTTCGCGCCGCTGTCAGACAGGATGTAGGCGACTTCTGGGCCAGTGAGCCTTGATGAAATGCACACGAAATAGAGCCCTGCACGCTGGCCGGCCCAGCAGATCTCAAAATACCGCGCCGAATTCTCCGCAAGGATCGCGATCGTGTCGCCGGGATTGCAGCCAGCATTGCGCAGGGCGTGGGCGGTCTGGTTGGAGCGCGCGTCCAACTGGGCGAAGGTCACGACCTCGCCGCTGCCGACCATGGTGTAGGCGGGCTTGTCAGGATGCGTGCGGGCATGGTGGCTCGGATGCATGTGTCGGTTCCTCCCTCATCGCGCAGCTTTTGCTGTCTTGGGAGGAAGCCTAACGCGTCTTGGCGCCCTGTCTACTCAGCAGGCACCAAGGCGCGATAAGCCCGCCAGCTGGCCAGCCCAATGACGGGAAAGACGATGATCAAACCAAAGAAGGCTGTGGCGATCCCGATGGTGGTCAGCACCGCGATCAAAACGCCCCAGAGCGCCATGGGAAGGAAGTTCGTGGTCACCGCGCGGAAGGACGTGATCGTGGCAATCCAGACGTCATTCTTGCGATCGAGCAGCATGGGCGCCGAGATCACCACGACGGCGAAGGCGAGGAAGGCGACTATTGCGCCGATTATCGTACCGCTCAGCGCCATGGTCTGGCCTTCGCTTGTCGTGAACATGAAGCTCAGGAACTCTGCCGGTGTTCGGTGCAGCGTGTTGGTCGACAGCGCGTAGACGACCTGCGCAATGCGCGTCCACAGCAGGTAGATCAGGAACAGGGCGAGGCCGAGATAGGCGAGATCGAGACGGAACGCGCCCTTCACGAAGGCCATGTCAGACAGTGTCGGCGTTTCTCCGCGTTCCAGCATCCGTCCAGCCTCGTAAAGGCCCATCGCTACCATGGGGCCGACAATAAAGAATCCTCCCGCCAGCACGAACACCCACGCAAACTGGCCGGAAAATACAAGCGCCCAAGCGATGATCGCGCTCACACCGGCGAGAACGATGCCGTAGATGAGGCAGGGAAGCGGCGCGCGCTGGAAGTCTGCCCATCCGCCCGAAAGCCACTGAAATGGCGCACCCAATTCGACTTTCGCCACATCCGGAAGCTTGAAGCCTTCACCCGCTCCACCTGCTGGCTCACGCTCTGGCGGTGTTTCCTGGGAAATATCAGACATCTGGCCCTCCCAAGCCGTCTAGGCGGGCAGCGCCCAGCCTTTGGGAGGAAGCTTCCGACGCCAAGGAAGATCACGCTATCCGTGAAACTCCCTATCCGGCACGGGCGCTCAAGGGTAGGCTAACAAAAAAAGGGAGGCAGATTGTGGCGTCGAGAACTGTTGTTGTGACAGGCGCGGCCAGCGGTATCGGTCGCGCGCTGGTGCTGGCACATGCGGAGCGGGACGACCAGGTCTATGCGCTCGATCGCGATGGCGAGGCCATGGCGGACCTTGAAGGCAAAGACATCCGTATGATGCCGGTCGATGTGACAGATATGATTGCCCTTGAGCGCATTGCAGACGACATTTGGGGCGAAGCGGGCGGTGTGGACTGGGTCTACGCCAATGCGGGGGTCTCAGCGGGCGGTGCGCTCATGAAGGCCACGCCAGAGCAGTTTGAAAAATGCTTCGCCGTCAATGTCATCGGCGTGTGGGCGACGCTTCAGGTGTTTGCGCGACGAATGGTTGAGGCAGGCCAGCCAGGACGGCTCTGCCTGACGGGCTCGGAACACTCGCTAGGATTTCAACACGCAGGGGCGGGCATTTACACCGCCAGCAAGCATGCCGTGCTCGGCATGGCCGATGTCTGGCGCCACGAGCTTCCCGACGACATCTCGATGAGCGTTCTGTGCCCGGGCCTTACGGCAACCGGGATCGGCGAGCTTCCCGACGCCAGCGCGGCGGCGAATGCGTTTGGCAAGGCGATGATGGCTGAGGGGCTGGACCCGGCGATCGTGGCGCGTGCGACGATTGAGGGCGTGGAGCGCGGCGACTTCCTCATCACCACGCACACAGCGTCGAAAATCGGCTGGGATGCGCGCAAGTCCGACGTTGAGGCGGCATTCGACAACGTGCCGGAAGAGGGACGGGACGTGGAGCGCTACGCCGTGCCGGCGGCTATTCAGCGGGTGCGGGCGAAGCTGTCGGAGTCGAAATAGGCGTCTGCCGTGTGGCCTCCCACCGGGCCCTCAGGTCTTCGCTGCGCTCATGCTTGCCGTCTGGTGACCAGCCCGGCGGATTGATGAAGCGCCTCGCCCATGTGATTGGGCGCAATCCGTCGCGCCAGCAATCAGCGAATAGTCCTGCAAGGCCGTGATAGGCGACCACGATAGGATTGTAGCTGCCTACCGGCTTGACGATCCCATAGGTGCAAGGCTCGGCGCGGTCTTCAGCTTCGAACGTGCCGAACATTCGGTCCCAGATGATAAAGACACCGGCATAGTTGCGGTCCAGGTAGCGCGGATTGGTGGCGTGGTGGACGCGGTGATGGCTGGGCGTGTTCATCACTGCCTCGAACCAGCGCGGCATCCGGTCGATGGCCTCTGTATGAATCCAGAACTGGTAGACCAGGTTGATGCCGCCCGCGAAGAAGATGAAAGTAGGATGGAAGCCGAAGAGCACCATGGGCCAACCCAAGACGATGAGCCCTGTGAACGGCCCAAACCAGGGCTGGCGCAGCGCCGTGGTGAGATTGTAGTGGGTGCTGGAGTGATGGGTGATGTGCTCGGCCCAGAACCAGCGCATGCGATGGGCGAAACGGTGCTTCCAGTAATAGACGAGATCATAGAGCACGAAGACCGCGATGAAGCTCCACCACGTGATCGGCAGTTCCAGCAGGCGGTAAGGCCAGACCAGCATCATCATCCAGAGCGCGATGGTGCCTGTCAGCGTGTTGACGACGAGATTGCCGATGCCCATCAGCATCGAGGTGATGGCGTCCGCGGTCTCGTAGCGGCCATGCGCCCGGTCGGTCCTTACCGCCCACCATTCCCAAATCACCGACAGGACGAAGGCGGGCGCGGCGAGCACGGTCGGGGGCAGAAAATCGTGCATGGAAGTGGCGTATCAACGCGCCGTCAAGCCGTCAAAACCCTTTGTCGTTTCCTGCACCTCCGGCAGTCGATCGGCCGGCGACGAAATCCATGGTTTGGGTCGGCGCGGAATTCGTCGTGACAACGGAATCGCACCTTTCGCAAGCCGTCCGCCCTTCCTGAATCCACCACCTGCAGGCACCTCGGACGCCGCAGCGCGGAAGCGTCGATCGGGTCGGCGCCATTCGCTCGACCAGCCGGCGCGCGATCTGGCACGCGCCGTCGCGGTAGTGGCTGCAAGCCGATTCGACGCAGGCGGCGCTAAAGCGGAAAACCTCGGTCGGCGCAACAGGCGACGCCAATGCGAGCAATTCATCCGTCGCCGGCGCTGGCCTGCCGAAGTAATTTACTTTCGGATTGGCGACGTCGCCTTGGACGACACCGATCGCGGCGGCGTCTTCGCCAGACGGTTCGGCGCTTGGGCACAGCAGTGTTCTGCTCGTCATGGTCTAGAACTCGAACGTAACCGACACGCCGCCTTTGACCTTTCCATCCGTATCGGCATCGACCTTGATTTCAAATTTTATCTTGTTGTCGTCTTCTTTTTCCTTCTTCCCTTTTTTCGACATGGCAACCGGTCCGCGGACGTCGACTTCGAGATCGAGGTCCCTGTCCCTCTCCAAAATATCGATGAGCGCCTCGCTCACCGCGATCACAAGCTCAGGATTGCTCCGCGAAAATCGGGTCAGCTTATTCTTCTGTTCGATGGTGAGGTCGAACACTTCCGACATCGTTCCAGTCATGTCCGTTCTCAGTGACCGGGCAAAGGCGAGCGGCCGCTCGATGTCTTCGGCGAGCGCGTCATTGAGCCGTCCGATAGCTTCATTGCTAATCGCGCTGTTCGTACGCAGGCTGGATATGTCGGCCGAATTCTTCGCGGGCGGCCGATCCGATTCGAACTCGCCGCCGCGCGGATCGATGGTCACGCCGACCGTGACCGTTCCCGGAAAGCCTGACCCTTTACCGCCTTCGCGGGCGGCCACCGCTCTCTCGACGCCGCGCAGCGCCGCTTCCGTAAGATCTTCTATTGATACGTCGCCAAGAAGAGAATTTGTTGAACTATTTGCCATGTCCGTGTCCCCGAGTAAATATAAAAAATAAGATATAGTAATCACGCGCACGAGGCGCGCGTGACTTAGACTATACGCTTAGTATATATCATTTTTCTGGATCAGGCTCTACCGAAAATCGGTATCTGGTTCCGAATAGGCGGGCGCGGCGAGCGTGGTCGGGAGCGGAAAATCGGGCATGGCGATCTGGTATGCAAGGCTGTTTTGCAGGTCAAACCTGAAATGCCTTGACGTCCCCGGCGGCAGGCCCGTTGACTTCGCCGAAACGGCAACAGAGGGAGCGCGCCATGGCAACGATGAAGGACTACGAGCAGATCAAGCTGGAGAAAGATGGACCGATTGCCATCCTGACGCTGCATCGGCCTGAGAAGATGAACGCCTTCACAGGCAAGATGATGTACGAGATGATCGATGCGTTCGACCTGACCGACGCCGATGATGACGTTCGCGCGGTCATCGTTACGGGGTCTGGCGAGCGCGCCTTTTGTGCTGGGGCCGATCTCTCGGAAGGCGCGAAGACGT
>JBCBGD010000108.1:0-8319 GCA_038527085.1 Pseudomonadota bacterium
GCGTCATAGGCTGCGGCGTAGTTCGGGAACGCGCCGACGAAATCGATCTTGGAAAGGTCCTCGAACTCGACCTCGGTGACATCCTTCAGCTCGCCACCAATGACGAGATGGAGGAGCTGTTTCATGGGCTTGGCGGCGTCTGTCATGGGAGGTGACCTCGTGTCGGAAAGTGTTGGATGGGCGCGCTTGCCGGACTGCGGATCAGGCAGCTTCACCCCTTGTGTGCGCCGCCTTATCAGAGGATGCAGGCGCTTTCCAGCCGCGATGACGCTGCGCTGTGCAGGTTCACTGCGATTGAACTGGAACGCCTCTCCGGTGTGGGTCGTCGCCACGCCGCCAGCCTCGTGGACAAGAATCGCGCCGGGCGCAACATCCCAGTCCGCCTTGCGCCAGAGGGCGACGGTGGCGTCCCAGGCGCCGCTCGCAACGAGAGCCAGGCGCAGCAGCGTCGCATTGGGCTTGGGCTCAGCGACCTCCATCTCCGGCCAGCGCTCTGGCCAGCCCTTGTGCTCGATCATCTGGCGGCTGGCGATCATTCTGCAGCCTGATTCGCCCTTGCAGGTGCTGACGAAGATCGGGCGGCCATTGCGGTACGCGCCCGTGCCACGCCGCGCTTCATAGAGGTGGTCGAAGTCTGGGGCGTAGATGACCCCGCCCATGACCTCGCCTGCCTCGACCACGGCAATGCCGATGCACCAGTTAGGATCGTCCTGTCGGATAAAGGCGCGGGTTCCGTCGATCGGATCGACGACCCAGACGCGGTGCTGGCTGCGATTGGCGTGGTCGTCCACGGTTTCCTCTGACAGCCAACCATAGCCTGGCCGTGCTGCGCCGAGACGCCGGGCGATCAGCGTGTTGACCGCAAGGTCGGCGTCCGTGACAGGATGTCCAGGCGTTTTCTCCCATGCTGTGGATGCTGCATCTGCGCGCAAGGTCAGAGCCAGGTGGCCTGCCTCACGGACCACCTCGCGCATCGTCGCCATGTCTGTTGCAAGACCGTGATCAATCACCGGCAATCGACATGTCTTCGATCAGCAGGCTCGGCGCGTCGCGCGAGCCGCGAATTTCAAGGTCGGACGCGGGAACCAGCCTGCGGAACATGGCTGGCAGATCGTCGGCAATGGTCACTTCTGAAACGGGGTGGGCAATCTCGCCGCTTTCGAACCAGAAGCCCGACACCCCGACGGAATAGTCGCCCGTGTTCGGGTTGATGGACGGGCCGAACATGTCGGTCACCAGAAGGCCCTTGCCGACACGCTTCATCAGTTGCTCAGGCGACTCTGTGCCCGGCTCCAGCACGAGGTTTGAGGTGGTCACGCCTGGCGGGTCCCCAAAGCCCATGGAAGCATAGCCATTAGGCTTCAGTCCGAGTTGGTGGGCCGAAGAGCCGTTCAGCAGCCATTCGGTGAGCATACCGTTTTCGATGATCGCACGCTCGCGCACGGGCCGGCCTTCGCCATCATGGGCGCGCGAACCCATGCCACGCTTTCGGTAAGGCTGGTCGACGATGTTGATCCCCTCGGCGAAAACTTGCTCGCCAAGTTTGTCTTTCAGGAAGGACACGCCGCGGGCGATGGCCGGACCGGAGATCGCGCCGATCAGTGAGCCGATCAGGCTTGATGACAGGCGCCTGTCGTAAATCACGGCCGCCTTCTGGGTTGCCACCTTGCGCGGCGACAGCCTGGCAACGGTTCGCTCGCCGGCGATACGCCCGATCTCTTCGGGGCTTGGAATGTCGGACAGATAGCGCGCGCTGCGGCTTTCATAGTCGCGCTCCATCTTGCCATCGGCCTCTGCTACGGCGGCAAGACCGAGCCCCGTGCTGGAGGAGATTTTCGCCGCAGCAAACCCGTTCGTGGCGGCGAGCCAGCGCCGTGTGCGCGACCAGCCATTGCCGCAGCTGGACACCTGTTTGACGCCCTTTACAGCCAGCGCGGCGGCTTCTGCTTCCAGCGCGGCTTTTTCAAGAGTGTCGTCACTCACATCGCCATCGCCATCCAGCTCAAGGTCGCGATCTTCGGTTTCCAACTCGCTTGGCGGCGCAATGCCGCAATGGGGGTCTTCGGGCACCACGCGCGCCATGGCCACACAGCGCTCGGTGAGCGCATTCAGGCCGTCCCTGGAGAAGTCAGACCCCGAGACATGCGCCATGCGCTGGCCGAAAAAGACCCGCAGCGACAGGGCCTGGGATTCAGCGCGCTCGATGCTCTCGAGCTTGCCGTCGAGCACCTGAATGCTCACGCCTTCTGTGGAGGCCAGCCGAGCATCGGCATCACTGGCACCAGCGGCCTTGCACGCGGACAGTACGGACTGCAGCAGCTCTGCGGGATCGTTTGGAAAATCACTCATGGGCGAGACATGGCGCGGCTTCGCGAGGCGCGCAAGCCTATGTCACCGCAAGATAGATCAACGCGCCGCCAAGGACGATGAGACACACCCAGGTGAGCGCAGTGCCAAGCTGGCGGCCGACGATGATCCCAGCACCGAAGCCGACCGCATGGGCGAGCCGCGCAACGGTCAACAACCCGCCGAGCGCATGAACAGCCCAGACGGGCCCGTCCAGCAGTGCCAGAGCGAGCAGGCCCCCGATCGCCGCCGGCACATACTCTGCTGCGTTCCCATGGACACGAATGGCCAGTGCCAGACCCCGATGGCCGCCATCACCAATCGATGTGCGTGTCTTGCGCCGCTGGCCCACGACGCGGAGCGCGAGGTAAATGAGCAAGAGCAGGTTGAGGCCGATATACAGCCCCGCCGCTTCAAGACCTGTCATGGCCAGACGCCCCGCCGACCGCTTCTAGTTGTCCATCCGCGCGTCTGGCAGGCGGTCGTTGATGTCGTCGCGAATGTCCAGAAGGGTCACGATCAGTCCGCCCGTGACGCTGGCAACGATCCAGCCGGCAAAGGAGAACACAAGGAAATCAACAATCTGGGCCAGTGCGCCAGACATGCCCAGCACCTGGTTGCTCCAGTTGCCCTGATTGTAAATGCCAAGGCCAATGCCGCCGATGATCACGGCAACGTAGGCGACGTACACCATGGTCCGGAAACTGTTGATGATGAAGAACTTCATTGTATGACCTCACTCTGGTTCTTCTGAACTATTCACTCAAGATAGGTGAGCATTCCAACGCTGCCTGCAGCATGAATGCGCCCAGCTCGCCCTGTTGCGTGACTGACAATTGATCGAGAGAATCGTCGTTGGACTTCGCGGCTTCCACCATGGCGTCGTAGAGCTCAGGGTCCATATCGGATTTCGCCCTGTCAGCCATGCACTCGCTGGTCTCGGGATCGATGCCGGCCTCGTTGAACGCGGTCAGCATCGCCTGACGGTCTCCGCCGTCGCCGCACGCTGCCAAAATCAACGTCGACACAAGCGCGAGACTGGCGAAACGAAACGTCATCTAGGGCCCTTTCTGGCATCCCCACTTTCGTTCGTTTCCCATGAAAACAAAGTCATGACCAGTAAAAATCGCTGCTATTCCCGGCGCAGGAGCCGGTCGATGTTCAAGCGTGACTCAAATGTCTCAAGAAACGCCGCTTTCACCGCGAGGCGGTCATAGTCTTCGCGCACCCAGTCCAGAAATGGCTTCGGCGTGTGCGCATTGAATTGACGATAGGCATCGAAGAAATAGTCCAGCATGCCGGTCTTGCCCTGCTTGACGTGCAAGTAGCGCAGAGACAGCTGCTCGGTCGCCTCGTCGAAGGGCTCGCCCTGACGAAACAGCTTGTAGAACACACTCATGATGCCCGCCCGGTCCGCCCCAGACTTGCAGTGCATCAACGCCGGGTAAGCTATTGACTCGAAGAGATCCTTGGCGCCGAAAACAGTCTCGACTGTGGGCGTGTCGCGAGAGAAGACCTGGAAATCGATCAGTTCGATCCCGTTGGCTGCGCAGGCTTCTTTCTCGAGCAGGTAATAGCCCCGCGTGCTCGGTCCACGAAGATTGATGATCGTCTTGATGCCGCGCTCGCGGGCATGGTCCTCGATCTGCCGCGGCGAGGGTTGGTTTGAGCGCCACATCTCGTCTGAGATCTGATGAAGGTTCTGGAACCGCACGCGAAGGAAGCCATGGTCGCCCCAGATCAGCTCACGGCGCGCCCTCTGGCGCCCCTCGTCCGTGGTCAGGTCGGCCGCCACATGGGGGCGTTTCTTCTTGCGCAATTTCACCATGAGGGCGGGCCTAGTCAGGCGGGCGCGCCCTGACAAGTCGCGGCGCTGTCAAAACCGTTTCGCCACTGAGATGACAACGCTGCTTTCATCAAAACGGCCGCTGAACTCTTCGCGATAGGCGATGCCGAAGTCTGCAGCGGCGTGGCGATAGAGCAGGCCCGCTTCGAACTTGTCCGATCGCGCCTCTTCGCTGCCCCTCTCAAGCCAGATTTGGTTCGTGATGTAGACGTCCCGAAAGATCTCGCGCCCTGCCCCGATTTCCAGCCGATCGCGCCAGCAGCCTTCATTGTGCACCCTTGTGGCAACATCGGCGAAGCCATACCAGCGCGCCCCGTCCCAACGCCCGCTTGCGCCGCCGGTCAGGCGCGCTTCACCGCCAATCTCTTCACAGCCGCGCACACCGCCTATCGCAGCGCCGTAGACGGCGCCGACCTCAACGGAGACAAGCGCCGTCTCGCGTCGCCAGAGATCGCGCCTGATGGTCGCTCGGTATCCGTCTCGGCTGAAGTCCTGTGCATCGACAAAATCGACGCGTTCGGCCTTTGCCGTGAGCGTCCAGCGATCGGCAAGGCCAATTTCGCCGTAGAAGTCGTAGCGGCGCGCCTCGAGGCCTTCCACATCCTCAAGCGCAACAGAGGCGCGGGTGTAAATTTCGCCGGGTTCACGCAGCCAGGGTCCTGCTTCCGCAGCACCCGCGCCCGTGCAGGCCGCCAATCCACTCAGCCACAGTCCCCTCATCTCAGCACTGTAAGCTCAAGAGCGAACTGTGTGCAAATTCAACGTGAAATGGGCCGTATAGCAAAGCGCCCCCACCTTCCGGCAGGGGCGCAGCTAAACGCTTACGTCGCGAAGACTAGAGCCTGTAGCGGATCTGGTCAGACCAGAAGCGCTCAAGGCGCGAGAGCGACTTGTTGAGCTGAGACAAGTCAGTGGGGCGCACGCTTGCCGTTGGCTCCAGCGCGGCGGCCTGCTTGTCGAACATGGCTGCAACGCGCTCGCGTACTTTCAGGCCGCGCTCGGTAAGGCGCAGGTGCACAGCGCGCTTGTCGGCCTTCGAGCGGCGCTGCTCAAGATATCCGCCCTCTTGCAGCTTCTTGATGTTGTAGGAAAGGCTCGTGCCAGCGAAGGCGCCGCGGGCGCGCAGGGCCGATGCCGGCGTTTCCGTGTCGCCAATCTCATAGAGAAGCAGGGCCTGAACGCCGGTCAGTGACCGCTCGCCGCCGCGCTCGAGATCGTCCTTCACCACGTCGTGCAGACGACGATGGGCCTGCTCCAGCAGGGACAGGGATTTCAGAAAAGATTGTGCAACCGTATCCGCAGAATCCTGCGCCACGCCCGTTTCGATTGTCATATCCATCACCACTCAACTTTTGTTGTAGTTTGACTGGATATACGCAGAGAGCCCTAAGATATTGATAACCGACCGGCCTTCAGAAGACTAGAAGGTTAATATTCCGGACCTGGGCTTTACTTTGCTTGCGCTCCAACGCGCCTTTGGCTGCTTTTGCGATTATACATCGTCGAAGGACAGCTCATCATCGCCCAGCGGCTCGAAGTAGCGCGCGACATCCTCGTCGCTCACGTCTTCGAGGCGGGACGGGGTCCACTTGGGTGCATTATCCTTTTCGATGATCACGGCGCGCACGCCTTCCAGGAAGTCGTGGCTCTGCACCTTTCGCCAGCCAATCCTGTATTCCATCGCCATGTTCTCTTCGAACGTTTCCATGCGCGCACCTTCGCGCAGCTGGCGCAGGGCCAGTTTGACCGTTTCGGGAGATTTGGTGCCGATCACCTCCGCTTGCGCCTTGGCCCAATCGGATCCGTGGCTCTCCAGCGCCGCCACGATCTGTTCTGCGGTGTCATGGCCGAAGCAGGCCTGGATGGTGTCCATGTGCGCTTCGAAGCTGCCTGCCGGTACCGAGTGACAGGACCGCGACAGGATCTCTCCGAGCATCTCTGCAGCGCCGCCTGAATAGTCCGCTCCCAAGACCTGCTTCTTGAGGTTGGGGAGGATTTCAGATGGCAAGAAGTGCGTTGCCACTTTGGCGGCTGCTACGTCCAAACCCTTGAGCCGCGCGCCTGTCAGCGCCAACCAGGTGCCGAGATGCCCGCGCAGGCGTGGCAAAAACCAACCGCCGCCGACATCTGGAAACAGGCCAATCCCTGTCTCTGGCATCGCGAAAGTGCACCGCTCGGTCGCCACCCTGTGGCTGCCATGGACCGACAGGCCGACCCCACCCCCCATGGTGACACCATCCATCAGCGCCAATACCGGTTTTGGGAAGCGCTCAATGGCGACATTCATTCGGTACTCAGCCGCGAAGAAGGCGCGCGCTTCGCTGGCGTCCCCGGCTCCACTTTCGGCCAGCATGCGGATGTCCCCGCCAGCGCAGAAGCCGCGCGTGCCCTCCGCATGGTCGATCATGACCAGTGCAACGCCGTCGTCATCGCGCCAGTCCCTGAGCGCCGACAGGATTGCCTCGCACATGGCCAGGTTCAGCGCGTGGAGCGCTTCAGGCCGGTTAAGCGTGATACGGCCGACGGCGCCGTCGCGACGGGTGATGACAGGGTCTGCCACGGGCGCCCTCCTCTACTGTACTGTGCTCAGGCCGCTTCGAGCGGGCAACCTTCAATAGTGATGCGGTGCATGACGCGCCTTTGGCCATGGTAATCATTGATGGCCCAGTGCCAGGTCGCGCGGTTGTCCCAGATCACCACCGAGCCCGGCTCCCACTGGAAGCGGTGATGAAAATCGCCGCTGAAACAATGGGCGAAGAGCTTTTGCAGCAAGGGCTGGCTCTCTTCGCGCGTCATGCCCTCAAAGCGGACCGTGAAGGCGGGGTTTACATACAGGGCCTTCTTGCCCGAGTCGGGATGGGTGATGACGACCGGATGGACAACATCTTCCAGGACGTCGGCTGCAGCAGTGTTGCCAATGCGCCCGCCGCCCGCGTCTGTCTTTTTGTAATATGTGTTTTCGCCTGCCCCGAAGATGTGCTTGCTGGAATGGACGGCATTCAGGTTTTCGATCTCTGCCTTCGTGGCGTCATCGAGGCTGTCATAGGCCGCATACATTGAGGCAAACATCGTGTCGCCGCCGGTCTTGGGCAATTCGCGTGCGACGAGGATCGAGCCGAGCGCGGGCTCGCGGTCATAGGAATGATCGGTGTGCCAACCGCCTCCGATATTGTCTTTCTGGTCGGGCTCCTTCGCCACAAGCGCGATTTCGGGATGGTTGGGATGGGAAGCAAAAAACCTGTTTATGTTGATGTCACCAAACTTCTGGGCGAGCGCGATGTGGCCATCTTCGGTCAGGTTTTGGTCGCGAAAGAACACCACGCCGTAGTCCGCCAGTGCGCGCCGGATTGTCGCCGTTTCTGCGTCACTCAGATGCGCCAGATCGACACCTGACAGTGTTGCGCCAACCCCGTCTTCGGGTTCCACCGTAATCGTCATTAAATCCTCCCTGGCCCCTCTGCGGAGACTCACGGTGAGGATTGCGCAAGCTGGCGGCCGGGTAAACCCCGGCCCTCCGGTCAACTAGGCCGAGAGCATGTCGCGCGAAATGATCACCCGCATGATCTCATTGGTGCCCTCGAGAATCTGATGCACGCGCAGGTCGCGCACGATCTGCTCAACGCCATAGTCGGCAAGGTAGCCGTATCCGCCATGGATCTGTAGCGCCTCATTGGCGACCTTGAAGCCGGTGTCTGTGACGAACCGTTTGGCCATGGCACACCAGCGCGTCGCGTCGGGGCTCTTGCCGTCAAGGCGCGCGGCGGCCTCGTACAGCATGACGCGCGCGGCCTGGAGCTCGGTTTCCATGTCCGCCAGCTTGAACTGGATGGATTGGAAATCTGCGATCCGCTTGCCGAACTGCTGGCGCTCTTGGGCATACTCGACGGCCTTGTCGAGGGCGAGCTGCGCCCCGCCCAGACTGCACGCGGCAATGTTAAGGCGACCGCCATCCAGCCCGGCCATGGCGAACTTGAAGCCGTGCCCCTCATCGCCGACGCGGTTCTCGGCGGGGATGCGCACATTGTCGAAGATTACCATGCGCGTGGGCTGTGACTTCCAGCCCATCTTCTTCTCATTGCTGCCAAAGCTAAGACCAGGGGTGTCTTTCGGCACGATGAAGGTGGACA
>JBCBGD010000109.1:0-8062 GCA_038527085.1 Pseudomonadota bacterium
CTCAGCGCCCGGGTGCCGCTGGGCCTCTTGCGCGCTGGCGGGCACGGTCTGGAGATCTGCGCGCCTGGCGAGGCCCCAGCTCCCACCCCGCCGCCTGCGCCTGAAGGGCTTGCAGACAAGCTGGCGAAGGCTGTGGGCGCCCATCCCGGCGCGCGCCTAGAAGACAAGGGCTCGGTGTTTGCCATCCACTACCGCGCAGCGCCGCACCACGGCCCTTCGCTTCAGAATGCATTGGCCGAAGTGGCACAGACGATCCCAGACTACTCGCTCCAGAGCGGGAAGATGGTGTTCGAACTGAAACCGTCAGGCGCCAACAAGGGCAAGGCGCTGGAGCGCATCATGGGCCTCGACCCGTTCGCAGGACGCGTCCCCGTCATGGTGGGCGATGACACCACCGATGAAGACGCCATGGGCGTGGCGATGACGCTGGGCGGTTTCGCAATCAAGGTTGGCGCAGGCGAGTCGCTCGCCCGCCACAGGCTGGCTGAGCCGAGCGCGGTCTTTGCCTGGTTGGAGGAGTGCCTGCGATGAGTTCGCTTGAGATGGGAATCCTGGGCAACGGCACGGTCGCCGCCCTGGTCGACGAACAGGGCACAGTGAACTGGATGTGCCTGCCGCGCCTGGACGCCGAGCCTGTGTTCAATTCGCTTCTCGGCGGGGGCGGCGCCTTCAGGGTCTCCCTGGCCGACCTCTCATCGAGCTCCCAGACCTACGTGAAGAACACCGCTGTGCTTGAGACAATCCTTGAGGCTGAAGACGGTTCGCGGGTGAAGATCACCGATTTCGCGCCGCGCTTTGCCGATCGCGGCCGCATGTTCCGCCCCGCCTCCATCGTGCGCATCATCGAGCCTCTGGCGGGCATGCCGCGCGTGACCATTTCGATCAACGCCGAGACCGGCCATGGCGCGCACGCCATGCCTGTGCGCCGGGGCGTGACCCATCTCGGCTTCCAGGACGAGACGAGCGGTTTCCGCGTGACCACAAACGCGCCAGTCTCCTATGTACGCGATGCGCGCGAGTTCGTGCTGGATGGGCCGATCAGCTTCGTGCTTGGCCCGGATGAGTCCCTGTCGGACAACCCGACTGACATGGCCGCTGACTGGCTTCAGCGCACGCGCACGACGTGGCTGAACTGGTCACGCCGCCTCGCCACCCCGCCGGAATGGCAGGACGCGGTCATCCGCGCGGCGATCACGCTAAAGCTCTGCGTCTACGAGGAGACGGGCGGCATCGTCGCGGCGCTCACCACATCCGTTCCGGAACACGCCGGCTCGGAGCGCAACTGGGACTATCGCTTTTGCTGGCTGCGCGACGCCTACTTCACTGTGACAGCGCTGAACCGGCTCGGCGCGGTTGGCACGCTGGAGCACTACCTCGCCTATCTGCGCAACACGGTGGCCCAGACGATGGGCGGGCACATCCAGCCTGTCTTCGGCATTGCCCTTGAGAACGACCTGACGGAGTCGTTCGCAGAACACCTTCCGGGCTATCGCGGCATGGGCCCTGTGCGCATCGGCAACCAGGCCGCAGAGCACATCCAGCACGACGTCTATGGCCACGTCATCCTCGGCGCGAGCCAGGCCTTTTTCGACCACCGCCTCTTGAGCCAGGCCGGCAAGCTGGAATTCGAGCACTTCGAGCAGGTCGGCGAACGCGCCTATCAGGTTTACCTCACCCCTGATGCAGGCATCTGGGAGTTCCGCGGGATCGCCCACATCCACACCTCGTCGGCCATCATGTGCTGGGCGGCCTGCGACAGGCTCGGCCGCATCGCTGAACACCTTGGCCTGGATGACCGGGCCGCGCTCTGGCGCGAGCGGGCCGACGAAATGCGCGGCGAGATCCTGACGCGCGCCTGGAACGAGGAGCGCCAGGCCTTCACTGGCGCGTTTGGCGGCGATGCCCTTGACGGCTCTGTCCTGCTCATGGCGGAGATCGGCTTCATCGACCCAATGGACGAGCGTTATGTGAAGACGGTCGAGCGCATCGACGAGGAACTGCGCGAAGGCGACCACGTCTACCGCTACAAGGTCGAGGATGATTTCGGAAAGCCAAAGACCGCCTTCACCGCCTGCACCTTCTGGCACATCGACGCGCTTGCCCGCATCGGGCGCAAGGACGATGCCCGCGCCATGTTCGAAGCGGTGCTGGCGAAACGCACGCGTCTCGGACTGCTGTCGGAAGACATCGACACCGAAACCGGCGAGCTGTGGGGCAACTTTCCCCAGACCTATTCCATGGTCGGGATTGTCAACGCCGCAGCCCGCCTCAGCCGCTCCTGGGAGCAGACGGTCTAGGGCACTGCCCAAGCCGTTCTATTGACACGCATTATGCCACTTATCAGGGTGATCGCCCGAGGAGGTGGACCATGACCGACAACCGCAAGCTTGAACTGATGGGCGCGCCTGGCTCGCCTTACACCCGCAAGATGCTCGGCGTGTTGCGCTACCGCCAGATCCCGTATTCGGTCTTCTGGGGCAATGACGCAATCCCTGAGGGGTACCCTGCGCCAAAGGTCAGGCTCCTGCCGACCTTCTGGTTCCCGGACGGTGAGGATGGCGCGCTGGTGCCCATCACCGACTCCACGCCGATCATCAGACGGCTCGAGAAAGAGTTCTCCGGGCGATCACTGATCCCGGATGACCCGGTTTTGCGCTTCCTCAACGACCTGATCGAAGACTACGCCGACGAATGGCTCACCAAGGCCATGTTCCATTTCCGCTGGGCCCACGAAGCTGACTGGAAGAACGCGGCTCCGCTGCTGGTCTACTGGAGCAACAACACGGCTGCGCCTGACGCGGCCGAGCAGTTCGCCGACCACTTCGCCAAACGCCAGATCGACAGGCTTTATGTTGTTGGCTCGAATGACATCACCGCCGAGACGATCGAAGCTTCCTACACGCGCTTCATCGAGATCCTGGACCGCCTCATCGCGCGGAAAGGTTATGTGCTGGGCGCGCGGCCCTCGTCTGCTGACTTTGCGATTTATGGACAGCTCACCCAGCTCGCCATCGTCGAGCCAACCTCAGCGGCGATCACCAGCCAGGTGTCCCAGCGCGTGCGCGCTTGGGTCGACCGGATGGAGGACCTCTCAGGCGTTCGACCAACGGACGAGGATTGGTTCAGTGCGGACGAGGCGCGCGAGGCCCTGGCGCCGCTTATCGCCGAAATTGGCCGGACCTATGCGCCTGCCCTGGTCGCCAATGCCACCGCGATCGTGAACGGTGACGAGACCTTCGAAACCGAGATCGATGGACGCCACTGGACCCAGCCTGTCTTCAAGTACCAGGCAAAGTGCCTGGGCTGGCTGCGCGACGACTATGGGAAGCTGACAGACAATGAGCGCGGCGCGGTTGATGCCATGCTCCTGGGCTCAGGCTGCGACCAGCTTTTCCGATAAGCGGCTCGAATGCGCGCGTTCTGGTAAGGCTTATCATTGTCGAGAAGCCTTGATCCTCTGTGCGAGATCCTGGGCGACCTAGAAGGTCTGGGTCAGCGAGATCTCGTCCGTGCCTGCAGGAAGCGTAAACAGCATTCCGTCCTCGCCAACAGTGATCGGTCCAGAATACTCCTTGGCGGAGTCGCCGAGGAACACCGTCTCGACCAGGGCGACAGGCAGGGGCGGCACCAGGTGGTAGAGTAGCAAGTGACCTGCGCCTGCCACCTCTGCTGCGCGCGCAGCGTCTTCCGGTGAGGCGTGATAGTCGAGAATATCGGCAAAGATCTTTGCATTGTTTGTCTGGCCACGCTCAGCGAGCGCCGCGCCGATCGTGGAGACCATCTCGGGGTCAAGCGCCTCGTGTAGCATCAGGTCGACGCCCTCGGACAGGGCGACAAAGCCGTCATGGTAGATCGTGTCACCACTGATGGAGACGGACCGATCCTTGTAGTCGATGCGATAGCCAAAGGCGGGATCCACCGGGGAGTGCTCCACGCGGATCGCCGTGATTTTCAGCTCATCGTCTTCGAACACGACATTGCGGCCACCAGGCCCTGCTGGAACGGTGAACTCGCGCGCCACGCCGCCATAGCCATCGGGGTTGGCGACGTCTGTTCCATGGTGGGCGATGCGGTAGGTGCTGTCGAGCTGGTAGACCGTGTTGAAGCCGTCGACGACTTGCGACGTGCCAACCGGGCCTGCAATCGGCAAGGGTTCGGACCGGCTGCCGCCGACCCAGGCGATGACGAGCAGTTCGCCAAGGCCATCAATATGATCGGAGTGGAGATGGGTCAGGTAGACACTTTCAAGCTTGCCGATCGGAAAGCCCATGGAGCCGAGGTTGCGCACCCCGCCCGAGCCAACATCGAAGATGAAGGCCCTGTCGCCTGCCAGGACGCCAAGGCACGGCCCAGCCCGGGTCGCATCCGGCATCGGCGAACCCGCGCCGCAGAGATAGACGTGCAGGCCATCGGGCAGCCGTTCGCTGAAGTCGACGCCCGCGCGCTGGGCCGTTGCGCGCTCGAAGGCCCGCGTTGCAATCTGTGCCTTGAATACATTGAAGCCGATGAAGGCCAACAGTGCGATCACCACGAGGGCTATCAGTCCGCGTACCAGCCAGGTCATGCTTCAATATCCTTCAGAAGTAGGTCGATCCAGGGCAGAGCTTTCAACGGTTCGGGCATGACAGATTCGATGTTCAATTGCCCGGCAAGTCCCGCCTCGCGGTGGACGGCAAGGTCCCGCCATTCCTGCGAAGAAGACATTTTCAAGAGGGCCTCGCGGTTCGGATAGACCGCAATGGCGACCTCATCCCAGAGGTCCTCGACCTGACCGAGTTGGAGCCACGTGACCTCTGCCATGAAGAAAATCTGCCCGCCGAATTGCGGCAGCAGGGCGGTGACGCCGGTGCCGTAGATCTGATAGGCCTCACGGCCCGACAAATCGGTTGCGCGGCCATCGGCATATTCCGCCTTGTCCTTGAACTTCAGCAGATTGACCATGAAGACCGGGCCATCGGGCCCGGGCTTGGTCATCTCCAGCAATTGGTTTGGGTCGCTCGGGGTGACCTCGTTGACGACTTTCATTCAAGTTCCTCCCTGTCTGCCCGTCATCCCAGCGAGCGCATCCTCGATCACCCAGAGCCGGTCCTGACCCCAGGTGGCGACATCACCGACCCTGAAGCTTGGCACACCCCAGATGCTGTAGCTGAACATTTCTTCCTGGTTGGCCTCGGCCTCTTCGCGCCAATGATCCCCGCCGAGAAGCGGCTTCATCTCGTCCCATGACAGGCCCGCCCGCTCGGTGAGGCGTTTCAGGCCCGAGTCCGAACCCGCATCGATGCCCTCGGACCAAACGCCTGAGAGAAAGGACCTTACGAACTCAAAACCACGGCCAAGCTCAATGGCGCGCGGAAGGATCGCATAGCCGCGCTCGACAGGCTTTCCGACAGGGTCGCAGGCATTGCCGAAGGCGACCCCCAGCCGCTCAGCCTCCCGCGCCGTGTCGCTTGGAATGTAGCGGCCCTTGTGCCGCGGGATCGTCATGCCCCGCATCACCATGGGCAGGACGAAGCGCAGTTTCAGCTCCGCGCCATAGGCGTCGGCCAGCGCCTTGACCCGGTCAGCCACAATCCCGGTATAGGGGCTGCGAAACGACAGATACCAGTGCAGCACAGGCGCCGTTTCAGGCGCCGCTGCGGCTGTGCCTGCCGGCACGACGGGTGGCGGATAAATGAGCGCGCTTGGCGCCTCGTCGCGCGCCGCGCCCAGATCGCGCAGCCGGGATTCCAAATAGTGCAGCCGGTCCGGCCCCCAGTACCACTCGCCTGCATAGTAGAGCATGCCGCCAAGATAATGGCCGAGTTCGTCGCGGCGGGCATCGCCCGCGCTGAGGTCCGGGACAGTGCCGATCTCCGGCAGGCTTCCACCAAACCAGAGCGCTGCGCCAATCTCTGGCGCGGCCCGGAGAAACTCGCCGTGCTCGTTGGCCTGCAAGAGAGCGGCTTTCGCGGCTGCGATACGAGCTGCATCAGGCTGGGCGCCAGGATCACTGAAGCTCAATCCCAGACGCGGGGCGAGGCGCGCAGCGTCCTGACGGGCATAGGCTTCGAGACGGGGCCGGTCCGGCGCGGCCGCGTCATCCGGCGGCGACACCACATGACAGCGCAGCTCCACATCATAACGGCGCATAAATTCTGGCAGGAGCTGAACCAACAGATGCGAATATGGATCATCGGTCTGGTGGAAATACTCCACCACATGCGGCGCTCCGGCAGCCTTGCGCGCCTTCTCTGCTTTTTCCCGCCGCGCATTGCGCCGCTCAACGCTCAGCATGTGCCGAGCCGCCAGATTCTTCACTCTCGCACTCAGGCGCATCGCTCAGCCTTCCTGCTTAATCTGAACAGGCCATGTCGGACGCATGGACGTCGCCGATTGATGCAGAGCTATCGAAATCGCCAAGGCCTGACCTCCCCGGACCAAACTCAGCTTCAAGTTAATGACATTACCCATGTCATTACAATAGCCGGCTCACAAATCTCCGCCACAGCTTAGATGCGCTAGTCTACTCCCACTCGATTGTACCGGGGGGCTTGCTCGTCACATCGTAAACGACGCGGTTGACGCCTTTCACCTCGTTGATGATGCGGGTGGCGACGCGGCCGAGGAAGGCGTGGTCGAAGGGGTAGTAGTCGGCCGTCATGCCGTCTGTGGACGTTACTGCGCGCAGGGCCAGCACGCTTTCATAGGTGCGCTCATCACCCATCACGCCGACCGTGTTGACCGGCAGCAGTACGGCAAAGGCCTGCCAGATCTCATCATAGAGGTTATGCGTGCGCAGTTCTTCGAGATAGATGGCATCGGCCTTGCGCAGTGTGTCGGCCTTCTCGCGGGTGATCTCGCCGGGAATGCGGATCGCAAGGCCCGGCCCCGGGAAGGGATGGCGTCCGATGAAGGCCTCAGGCAGGCCGAGCTCTCGGCCGAGGGCGCGGACCTCGTCCTTGAACAGTTCGCGCAGGGGTTCGACCAGCTTCATGTTCATGCGCTCTGGTAGGCCGCCCACATTGTGGTGAGACTTGATGGTCACGCTCGGCCCGCCCAGCGCGCTGACGCTCTCGATCACGTCTGGATAAAGCGTGCCCTGGGCGAGAAAATCTGCCCCGCCGATCTTCTTCGCTTCCTCCTCGAAAACATCGATGAACAGCCCACCAATGATCTTGCGCTTGCGCTCAGGATCCGTCACGCCCGCCAGCTTGCCGAGGAACAGGTCCGAGGCGTCCACATGGACCAGCGGGATGTTGTAGTGCTCTCGGAACAAGCCGACGACCTGCTCGCTCTCATTGGCACGCATCAGGCCGTGGTCGACATAAACGCAGGTGAGCTGCTCGCCGATGGCTTCATGGATGAGCACGGCGGCGACAGAGCTGTCGACCCCGCCTGAGAGACCGCAGATCACACGGCCCTGCCCCACTTGCGCGCGGATTTTCTCGATTGCTTCAGCGCGGTAGGCCGCCATGGTCCAGTCACCATTAAGGCCCGCCACACCATGGGTGAAATTGCGCAGCATCTGCGCGCCGTGGACCGTGTGGACGACCTCGGGGTGAAATTGGGTTCCATAGAAGCGGCGTTCTGGATCAGCGATCACCGCATAGGGCGCGCCGGGCGAGCGCGCGATAACGCCAAAGCCGGGAGCCATCTCAGCCACATGGTCACCATGGCTCATCCAGACCTGCTCGCCGGTCTCGCCCTGGAACAGGCCGGCGAGGATGGGGTCGTCCACGACACGCTCGATGAAGGCGCGGCCAAACTCCCGGCTTTCGCCGCTTTCCACGCGTCCGCCGAGCTGGGCCATCATGACCTGTTGTCCGTAGCAAATGCCGAGCACCGGTACGCCTGCATTGAAGATGGCGTCATCGGCGCGGGGGCTGCCCTCCCAGGTCACGCTGGAGGGCCCACCCGAAAGAATAATGGCTTTCGGTGAGTACCCAGTCAGGAAATCGCCATCCACTTTATTGAACGGATGGATCTCGCAATACACCCCGCTCTCACGCAGGCGCCGGGCAATCAGCTGCGTCACCTGGGAGCCAAAATCGACAATCAGGGCGCGCTCGTGTTGGTGTGGATC
>JBCBGD010000110.1:0-8039 GCA_038527085.1 Pseudomonadota bacterium
TCTGGTGGGGCCGCGTCCAGCGCTTCCTGTCGAGGTTGAGAAGTATTCACGGGTCGAGCGTCGCCGCCTGCGCGGGAAACCCGGCATCACATGCTTCTGGCAGATCGAAGGCCGTGCAGACCTTCCCTTCGACAGGCAGGTCGTCCTCGATGTGGCCTATCTGCAGAAGCGGTCACTGTGGCTGGACCTCGTGATCCTCTTCAGAACGCCGATTGCCGTGCTGACAGCGAGGGGGGCGTACTAATCGCCATTTCCGTAAGGCTTCCTTATCAAAATACAATTATAGGTAGAAAAAACAGAACAGATGATGGTGAAGGTAGCAGCAAATGGCATTCGACAATGGTGTCGGCAGTCCCCTGCCGGTCGATGTGAGAGATCATGTCTCAAGTCTTTGCCGAAAGGCGCTTGGACGTAGACTGTTCCCAGCGTCTCGCCGCGACCTCACACTCGCAAACTGGCCAGGAAAGCCGTTTCTCGAGGAGCAGTTCGATCATTCAGACCAGTGGGCGCTTGGCCGCCTGAGCCTTGACGGCCAGACAGTGGTGGTGGGCATGGCCCATCACCTCCCGAGCGGCGCACGATACATCGATAGCTTGAACGCCGCGATGTTCCTCGACAGGCACACGTCAGGGTGCGCGCTCAGCCGGGCGGTATTGTCCTGGCTTCAGATCCAGGAAGCCGCCGGGCAGCCCGTGAGGTTTCGAGCAGGCGATGGGCAGCCTGCCGCCATTCATCCTCTCAGCAGCGAGCAGGCGTGCGCTTCCGCACTTCAGGCTGCGACAGCCAGCATGTTCGACTGGCAGCGCGAGGCGCTCAGACGACTGGCGGTCGAAGCTGAGCGAGACCCCGTCATCGAAACAAGTGCGCTCTACAGGCCTGTCACATGGAGGCACGTTGGCGCAGCATGATGCAAACTACTGCAATTTGCAGCGACCATCTTTGCAATCTGCAAAGGCCAGTCTGGCATATTGCAGGATATCGGCTGGGGCACTTGGGGCGTTGCGCGTGTAAATTGCTGTATTTTCTGCAGAAAAAGTATTCGCCCAGAAGCTGATCGGCAATTTGCAAAGCTCCCCTCAGATGAGACGGGGCACTGGATGACACAATCGGATCGTTTGAGCCTCAAGCTCAACAGGGAAGGACTAAACATGGCTGACGGAGGCACGACCCTCGCTGCGATCGAGCGCGACACCGCGCTGAGAAACGCTGTGATCGACGCTGCCCTCGACTGCATCATCATGATGGACGAGGACGGCAATGTCGTCGAATTCAATCCCGCTGCAGAGAAAGTCTTTGGCTACACTCGCAAGGAGGCCGTGGGCGCGAAACTGGCAGACCTCGTCATTCCGGCAAACCTGCGCGATGCCCACCACAATGGGCTGACCCACTACTTGAAGACCGGTGAGCACAATGTCCTGAACAAGCGGGTTGAAGTGCCCGCCACGAACAAGGCTGGCGACGACCTGCTCGTCGAACTCGCCATTTCGCCTGTCGAGTTTGGCGGTGTGACATTCTTCTCGGCCTATCTGCGTGACATTACCGAAGCGCGTGCGTCCCAGGACCAGTTGCGCGCCTCCGAGGAGCGCTTCCAGAGCCTGTTCGAATTGTCGCCAGACGCGATCGTGATCATCGATGGCGAAGGGCGCGTAGTCGACGTGAACTCGCGTGCCTGCCAATTGGCCGGGTTCAGCAAGGAAGAGATGCTCGCCAAGCGCGCGCTCGACTTTGTTCCTATCGACCAGATCAAATCGGCCACGTCGGGACTTGGAAAGGCGGCCGACGGCGAAACGGTCGACATCCAGATCGATTTCCTCGACGCCCATGGCGAGCGCATCCCTACAGAAGTGCTCGGCCGGCGCATCGACAGCCCTGAAGGCCCGCTGTATCACGGCGTGATCCGGGACGTCTCACAGCGCATTGCGAGCGAACAGCAGCTTCGCGGCGCCAAGGATGCTGCTGAAAAGGCGAACGCGGCCAAGTCCGATTTCCTGGCCAATATGTCCCACGAAATGCGCACGCCGCTGAACGGCGTGATCGGCTCGCTGTCGCTGATCGACCGCGGCGACGTGGATGAGCAGACTTCAGGGCTCGTTCAGGCGGCGGAGCGGTCTGCCGAAACCCTGCTTACACTGATCGACGATCTTCTTGATCTGTCGCGCATCGAGGCTGGCGAGGTTGAGATCGAGAACTCCCTGTTCAATCCGGGCGATCTGCCTTCGCTGATTTCCGAGGTGTTCGGGCCGCTGGCTGACAAGAAGGGGATCGCGCTTTCAACCCAGCTGGACGCGCCCGAGAAACCCTTGCGCGCGGACATTGGAAAGATCCGGCAGGTTCTGATGAACCTCGTCGGAAATGCTGTAAAGTTTACTCAGCGCGGCAGCGTCGACGTCAATATCGAGTATCGCGGCGACGAACGAAAAGGCCATCTACATTTCGATGTCCGCGACACAGGCATCGGCATTTCCAAATCTGACCAGGCAGTGCTGTTTGATCGGTTCAAACAAGCCGATAGCTCGCGCTCCAAATCCCATGGTGGTGCTGGCCTGGGGCTCGCCATTTGCAAGGACCTCGTGTCCATCATGGATGGCTCGATCACGGTCTCCAGCGCACCGGGCATCGGCTCGACCTTTTCCTTCACCATCCCCGTGCGGTGTTGGCATGAGCAGTACGAAACGCTTGATGCGCAACTTACAAAGCTTTCGAAGCTGTCGGGTCATGTCCTGATCGCCGAGGACAGTGAGACCAACGCCATGGTCGCCAAGAAGATGCTCGACCGTCTTGGCCTCGACTATGAACATGTCACCGATGGCGCGGGGGCGGTCGACGCCGCCCTTGGCGGGGATTTCGACCTGATCCTTATGGACGTGTCCATGCCAAATCTCGATGGTCTGGAAGCCACTCGCATCCTGCGCGAGCGCGGGTTCGAAAAGCCGATCATCGCCATGACCGCCCATGCCTTGAAGGGTGACCGCGACCACGCGCTCAACAGCGGCATGTCGGGTTACCTCACCAAACCTGTCCGCCCGAAGGCACTACGCAGCGCCCTGGAAGAGTACCTTCCAGACCGGACACCACACCACACAACGGGGGAACACACGATGAGCGCTTTGGACCTGGATGCCATTCAAGAGGTTTGGGAAGGCGACTTGGAGACCTTCGCTCAAATCGGTGAGATCTTTGTCGAAGAACTCGGCTGGAGACTGCCCGGCCTGAAATCCGCGACGGACTCTGAGCTTGAGCACCACGCCCATTCGCTCAAGGGCGCAGCCTCGAACATCGGCGCGACGGAACTCAGCCGCCTGTCTGCCGAGTTGGAGACTGTCGCCAAGACCGGTGAGGCGGCCCGCATCAAGGACCTCGTTGCGCGCATCGAAGGCGAAGCTGGCGCCGTCTGCGAGAGCCTGAAGCGCGACTATCTGGAGGTCTCTGCCCATGGCTGATCTGGGACGCCTTCTGATCGTCGAAGACACCCCCTCCCTGGCGCGTACCTATGAGGCGCATCTTCTCACACTCTTCAGCGAAATCGTGGTGGCCGATACCGGAGCCAAGGCAGAGGACTCTATCGCCGAGGCGGCGCCCGATTGCGTGCTCCTCGACCTGAAACTCCCCGACACGGATGGCTTGGCGCTACTCGACCGGTGGACGCAGATGCCCCTGCGCGCGCCGATCGTCGTGGTCACCGCCAATGGCTCGATGAACATCGCTGTCGATGCCATGCGCAGGGGGGCAGCCGATTTCGTCGTGAAGCCAACGACGAAGGAGCGCCTGAAGGTCACCGTCGGCAACGCGGTAAAGAACTTTCAGCTAAAAAAGGTGGTCGACACCTATGAGGCTGAGGTCGACCGTTCCGACTTCTGCGGCATAGCTGGCCGCTCTCTGGTGATGCAGGGCGTCTTCAAATCGATCGAAGCTGCCGCCCCTTCAAAGGCCAGCGTCTTCATCACGGGTGAAACCGGAACTGGCAAGGAACTGGTCGCGCGCGCCGTGCACGAGAAAAGCCCTCGCAGGACGGCGCAGTTCGTCGCCATCAATTGCGGCGCGATCCCTAAGGACCTCATTGAGAGCGAAATCTTCGGCCACGTGAAAGGCGCGTTCACAGGCGCGACAGCAGACCGCGTCGGCGCGGCTGAACTGGCCGAAGGCGGAACGCTGTTCCTTGACGAGCTCGGCGAAATGCCGATCGAGTTACAGCCAAAGCTCCTGCGCTTCCTCCAACTCGGCGAGTACAACCGCGTCGGCGAAACTCGGGCGCGCAAGTCCAATATCCGCATCATCGCCGCGACGAACCGAAATCCCCTGGAGGCCGTCAAGGCGGGCCGCCTGCGAGAAGATCTGTACTACCGCCTTCATGTGATCCCCGTGGCGCTTCCGCCGCTGCGCGAGCGCGGAGCTGACATTCTGCTGCTCGCCGAACGCTTCCTTGCGCGCTTCGCTTCGGAAGAGGGCAAGGCCTTCAACGGCTTTTCCCGCGACGTGGAAGAATGGATGATCGCCCACAGCTGGCCGGGTAATGTTCGCGAGCTGGAAAACCTCATCCGCCAGCTTGTGGTGCTCAATGCAGGAGGGGAGATCACCCTGTCTGATCTTCCAGCGGTTGCAGCCAGCCAGCTCAGCGCTTTGGTCACGTCAGAAGCCTCGCCGTCGCCCTCGGTCAGCATCAATGCGCCAGAGCCCGAACACGGCCTGGAGCCTCTTTGGCTGACTGAGAAGAAAGCCATCGAGCGCGCCATTGCGCTCAGCCGGGGCAACATTGTCGCCGCCGCCAAGAAGCTGCAGATCGATCCTTCCACGATCTATAGAAAGCGCTCAGCCTGGCAAAAAGTCTCCTGAGGGAGCGGCGGGTGTCATAACCCCTTTCAGGTCGTCAAAGGCTGGAAATTACTCCCGTACGATCGGTCGCTTCTCACCGCCAAGCACGACGCCCCAGACGCCGATGGACGCCCACTGAGATCCCTCTGTCTCCAGGGGATTGGCGTTGAGGATCGTGAAATCTGCCCGCTTGCCCGCTTCGATTGACCCGATCTCATCCGCCAGGCCCAATGCCCGCGCCGCATCAAGGGTGATTGCTTCGAGCGCATCATAGGGCTGGAGCGCCTGGGCCGATGCATAGGGGGTCCCTTCCCGGGTGATCCGCGTGATGTGTGCGCCTGCAGCGCGCAGAGGTTGCGGCGGGGCCAGGGGCGCATCCGAGTGAAGGGTCACGGCAACGCCTGCCGCCGACAGGGAACCGAGCGGCGAGATCCAGTTGGCGCGCGCCGGGCCGAGCGGGTCGGCATAGGCGCCTGACAGAAAATAGACATAGTGGCTGGCCGCCGACACGATGGTCCCAAGATCGCCAGCCTCGCGCACCTGTTGGGGCGAAAACAGGCCGCCATGCTCGATCACGAAGTCGGCGTCCGGATTGGTTTCGCGAAGCGACGACAGGGCGGCAAGTGTCGCGTCCTGCGCCGCGTCTCCGTTCGAGTGAATGTGGACGGCGAACCCCCTGTCCCAATAGGGCTGGATCGTTGGGGCGATCTCGTCGGGCTGGAGCACCCAGAGACCTTCAGTGTCCTTGGACTGTCCCGAGAGGTAGCCGGGCGGTGAGAGGCGCATGGTCTGGGAATAGAACGCCGCGTCGGTGAAGAACTTCACGCGCGGCAGCACCGGGGCCGGTGCGTCGATCTCGCCCTTCGCCATTTGTGCAACAGCGCTCGGGCCGTTCTCGCCAAATTCGCTCGCCAACGCGCGGAATTCAGGGACGAGGTAAAGTCGGAAATTGTCCTCCTCCAGGGTCCAGTTGGTAGACATGATCTGGTTCTCGAGCGATCGGCCGAATATGCCGTATCCAAGATCGGCGGTGGTGGTCACACCGGCTTCCCGCAAGATGGTGAAGTAGCGCTCCAACCCTTCCGCGATGCTGTCGGGATCGAAGAGGTAAGGGCCGATTTCAGCGAGCAGAACCGGGATCGCATCCTCGAAGATGCGGCCATTCAAGGCGCCCATCTCATCCAGGCCGATCCCTTCATAGGTGTCATGCAGCGCAGGCGTCGCGCCGATCATGTCGAGGGCCTGTGAGTTCAGGTAAAAATCATGTCCCGAATAGTGCCAGACGAAGATCGGGCGGTCGCGGACGATGGCATCGAGATCGGCGCGCGTCAGGTCGCCCTGGATGAGGTTGTGATAGCCGTAGACGAAGATCGGTTCATCCCCGACTGGCGCGTCCCCGACAATTTCCTGAAGCCGTTCGAGGAACGCGGTGCGTGTGGGATACCCCTTTGACGCGCCACCGGGCATGGCCATCGGCCAGGGCGTTGCGAAGGGCTGGGCGTACATCAGCCCGCCCAGCATGACATGCATGTGGGGGTCGATGAGGCCTGGGGTGATGACATGATTGGCGAAAGTGTCATCGAGGGCCGCGCCCGGATACGCCGCGGTGAGGTCGGAGAAGCTGCCAACCGACACGATCATCCCGTCGCGCACCGCAACGGCTTCAGCCGTCTCAGCACCTCGCTGCATCGTCAGGATGGTCTCGGCATTGTAGATTGTCGTGCCAGTGTGCGGTGCCGCTGTTGGTTCGTTGGCACAGGCCGACGCCAACAGCGCCAAAACAAAAGCCACTCGCGTCATGACTCATCCTCCCTCGTTTTTTTGTTTGGGCAGGTTAGAGGCCTGATGTCGGAAGGGAAATGGCCTAAAGCCTTGCTTGAAGACACTTTGGATGTAGCCAAAATCGCAGATCGATCGAATCTGTCTCTGCAGGATGGTTTCCAGCGACAAATCGAATACGTGATCAGACAAAGCACTCCGCATTGGCGTTTGTGGTGAGAGACTGGATTTGCAAACAGAACCGAAACTCAGCTCCAATGAAAAATCTCCGCTGCGTTGGGTGCCTTTGGTTGGCTGGGGCCTGATGCTGATCGCTTACACGACACTGTTCACCTTCTATGGCAGGTCTGGACTCATCAGTGGTCTCCAGCGCGCTTTGATCAACACCGTCCCAGCCGCATTGCTCTCGATCCCGATCTATTTCTCGATCAGATCGTACGCCATCGAGCGGCGTGTTCTGATGCTCGTGTCTTTCCATTTCGTGGCCGCCATACTGTTCAGCGTGTTGTGGTACATCGGAATTCAAGTGGGCTACGGCTTGCGCGATGGCTGGGTGACCAATGGCATAACAGGGCGCCCCTTACTTGGCGTCGCGTTGAGTTGGCAGGGCTTTCAAGGCGTCACGCTCTACGCAGTCATCGCACTGTTCACTCATGCAGCCTATTATCGACAGAAATGGCTTGCGGCTGAAGCCCGTCTCGGTGACTTGGCTAAGAAGGCGGCGCTCAAGCCAGCCTCTCCAAAGCAAGTCTTGGTCAAGGATGGACGAGACTACAAACCAGTGTCCGTGGCCGAGATCATCGCGCTGTCGGGCGCAGGGGACTATACCGAGATCGTAACTGCCAGCGGTCGTCATCTCAGCACAACTTCGCTCTCCAAGTTCGAAACGGAATTGCCCTCGTCTGATTTCGCCAGGGTCCATCGCTCGCACATTGTCAGGCTGTCGTCGGTGATCTCTGTCGAGAGTGCCGGAAATGGCAGACTGACCCTTCACATGCCGTCTGGCCTGTCGGTGACGACCAGTCGGGCGGGTGCAAGGGTCATTCGCGAAAAGGCGGTGTGATGTTCACTCACCCCCGGATCAGGTCGATTGGCAGATTTTTCCAACTCCGCAGCGAACGCCTGATAACGCTCCGGTATGAAACATGTTCTTATCTCTCTGCTGGCCGGGACGACCGTTGCGGCTTGCCAAACCACGCTTCAAGCACCCATCATAGATGCGCCAGAACGGATCAGCTGGGAGGGTTCGCCGCGGATTATCGTACGCGGGCTCGCGCCTGGCGAGACTTACGAGTTGGAAGCCGAGCGGGTTGGTGTCTGGGACAATCAGACAACAGAACGTTCAGAACTCATCTTTCTCGCTGACAATCGCGGCCGCATCGATACGTCGAAACTGGCTCCGAAGGATATGGATGAGGCAGATGCCTATCTACCGATCCGCACCATGGGAT
>JBCBGD010000111.1:0-8015 GCA_038527085.1 Pseudomonadota bacterium
GGACTGGGTGCGCAGGCCATGTTGGCCGACGGGCTTTATGAGCGCTTCCCGCTGCCCGACTACAATCTCGCCCTGCATGTCTCCGCGAGCCAACCGGCAGGCAAGATCGCCTACAGCCCAGGCTATGCCCTCGCCAATGTCGACAGTGTGGATATCCGCGTAAAAGGCGTCGGCGGTCATGGTGCCTACCCCCACACGACGAAAGACCCTGTTGTGGTCGCCTCCCACATCGTCACAGCGCTGCAGACACTGGTGTCGCGCAATGTCGACCCGCAGACCCCTGCCGTGGTGACCGTAGGCGCGTTCGAGGCCGGCTCCAAGCACAACATCATCTCCGCCGAAGCCCACTTGAAGCTGACCGTGCGCAGCTATTCAGACGAAACCCGCGCGCTGTTACTCGACGGGATTGAGCGCATCGCAAAGGGCCAGGCGGCCACCTTCGGGGCGCCAGAGCCTGAGATCACGATCGAGAGCGACTACACCCCGTCGACCTATAACGACCCCGAGCTGACCGCCCGCGCCATGGCCGCCATCGCCGCTGAGCTCGGCGGCGACAATGTGGTGCAGGTACCACCGGTCATGGGCGGGGAGGATTTCAGCCAGTACAGCCGTACCGGCGAGAACGTGCCTTCGGTCATCTACTGGCTCGGTGCGGTGAACCCTCAGGCCTATGCCGAGAGCCAAGGCGGTGCGCTGTCCCTGCCCTCGCTCCACTCACCTTTCTTCGCGCCTGACGCAGAGCCTGCCATCGAGACCGGTGTGACTGCCATGACGGCTGCTGCGCTGGATCTGTTCGGTTCGGGGGGCGACTAACGCGCAGGCGCAAGCGATGAATTTTTGGCCTGCGGGCTTTACAACTGCCCCGAAGCCGTGGTGACCAAGCAGAAGGGCTGACATGAGAGACGTGCAGGATGCACGCCCTGGCAGCCCATGCATAAAGATATGTTGCAGCGTTTGCTTGACCTGCATGCTGCCCCGCTGAAGGACCCCCCATGCCCTACGACACCATTCGAGTGGAACGCGAAGACGGCGCCATTGCTGTCATTCAGCTTAATCGGGAAGACGCGCTGAACGCGTTCAACGCCCAACTGATGGATGAGCTCACCGCCGCGCTGGACGAGCTGGATGCCGACCGCGCCGTGCGCTGCGTCATCATTACGGGCACGGGAAAAGCCTTCGCAGCCGGGGCCGACATCAAGGAGATGCAGGAGAAGACCTTCCCCGAGACCTATTTCGAGAACTTCATCACCGCCAATTGGGAACGCACGGCCCGCATGCGCACGCCCGTGATCGCAGCGGTAAACGGCTTTGCCCTCGGCGGCGGATGTGAACTCGCCATGATGTGCGACTTTATCCTGGCCAGCGACAAGGCCAAATTTGGTCAGCCTGAGATCAATCTCGGCGTCTCACCAGGCGCAGGGGGCACCCAGAGGCTGACCCGCTTCATCGGCAAGTCGAAGGCGATGGAAATGTGCCTGACAGGCCGTTTCATGGAAGCCGATGAGGCCGAACGCTGTGGGCTGGTGTCACGCGTTGTGCCCCATGACGACCTCATGGACGAAGCGCGCGAGGCGGCCCGCAAGATCGCCGACAGGTCGGCTGCCGCCGTAATGATGACGAAGGAAATGGTCGACGCAGCCTACGAGACCACGCTCTCCCAGGGCATCATGTTCGAGCGCAGGATGTTCCACTCCCTGTTTGCCACCGACGACCAGAAAGAAGGCATGGAAGCCTTCGTGGAAAAACGCGCTCCGCATTTCCTGCACAAGTAGGCCATCATTGGGTTGACGCTGACCTGCCGGTTGGGTATCGACCCTCTTCTTGCCCGCCGGGCAACCAGGAGACATTCATGGCGAACACACGATCAGCCAAAAAAATGGTGCGCAAGATCGCCAAGCGTACCGAAGTGAACACCGCGCGCCGCTCGCGTGTGCGTACCTATGTGCGCCGCGTTGAGGAAGCGATTGCTGCTGGCGACAAGAGCGCTGCCGAGACGGCCCTTCGCGAAGCCCAGCCCGAAATCATGCGCGCCGTCACAAAGGGTGTGATGCACAAGAACACCTCGGCCAGGAAGATCTCGCGCCTGTCTGCGCGCGTCAAAGCTCTTTCCTGATCAATGGCGCAGGCACACTGCGCCAGCATTGAAGGAATAAAGCCACCCCAGCACGGTCTGCGGGTGGTTTTTTCATTTTCTGCGCTGCGATCTCCAGGAACATCCGTTGCACTCATGGCGAGTGACACAACGCACCCGCACGCGCAGAAGTAGTTATTTTTTCTATCAATAGAAAAATGGTTTTTGTGCCCAAAAAAAGGTGCTTTCGTGGTGCATGGATCTGCGTCAAAGCCCTTGCGTGCGACACTCTACACCAGCGCACTGATTTCACAGCTTAGGCGACATTGCCTATTGACACATTAGTTTCAATTTCGGGTGGCAGTTGAGCAACGATTGCTTGTTGCGCAGGTGCAACACACGCCGCTAAGCGATGAAAACATTAGGAATTTATCTGCGGAAAAAAAGCCACGAAGTTTCAACGTGACAGCCTGTGTCAACACAGAGATTCGCCCAAATCGCTACATTTTCGCGTTGCGGATGCGTTGGCCTGATGCTTAGTTCCTTTCATCAAAGTTAATCCTGACACGAACAAAGTTTGTTGCGCCCGTTCTGGGCCGTCAGGGGGCTATCCTGGGTAGAGTAGGGTTAGAAAAACTCGAAAGAGATAAAGGGGGCTCATCACCATGGGCAAAAAAGAAACTGATAATTCCTCTTCCAACACGACGCCTAGCGATCCCGGTGCGCATGCCATATGGCAAGCCACACTGGCCGATCTCAAGCGCCGTCTCTCCGCGGCCGATTTTGACCGATACATAAGCGGACTGAAGTGCATCATTGAAGTCGATGGCGAGATGATTGTTGCGGCAGCCTCCAGCCATGCCGCAGACCGCGTCAACGCCGAGCACAAGCGCATCATTGCGCGGCGGTGGAAGGCGTACGACCCCCGTGGTCGCGGCCTGCGCATCATCGCCTGGGACAAAGAGGCCCAGAGCTACAGCGACATCGTCGACGGCGATCCGTTCGCTGACGTGGGCATCGTTGCTGAAGAGCCAGCCGAAGCCGCGACGGCCAAGACCACAGTGTCTGGAGCGCGCGAAGGCTACACCTTCGACACGCTGGTTGTCGGCGCCTTCAATGAGAAGGCCTACAACCTGATGCGCCACATTGCCGATGATGGCGACATGCCCGAGCGGGTGGTCGTGATCTCTGGCCTGCAGGGCGTGGGCAAGACCCACCTGATCACCGCCCTTCAACAGGATGTGGAACTGCGCAGCGATGGCCGAAGCGTGGTCTACATCACCGCCGAGGACTTCCAGAACGACTATGTGGCAGGCGCCATGTCCCGTGACACGCGCGCGCTGAAGGCAAAGCTGTTGGCTGGCGACATCGTGCTGATCGAGGACCTGCAGAACATCGCCAATGCCAAGGGCACCGATGGCGAGTTCGCCCGCAACCTGCGCTCCATCACCGAAGCCGGTGGCCTCGTCATCCTGACAGCAGACACCGCGCCCGGCGAAATCGAGGGCTTTTCCTCCCGCGTGATGAGCCAGCTGCGCGGCGCAATCTCCATGGATGTCGGCGCGCCGGACAAGGACATGCGCTTTGCCATCGTCAAACGCCGCGCCGAGACGCTTCAGGAGCGCTCGAACGCCTTCCGCGTCACCGACGAGATGATCGACATGATCTGCGCGCGTGTGCGCGGCCAGGGCCGTGAACTCTGCGGCGCCCTCATTAGCCTCTACACCGAGGCCAGCATGGGCAAGTTGGAGCCGACCATGGACATGCTCGAGCGCGTGCTCGACCGCCAGACGGGCGCCATGACCCCGCCGACGATCGACCTGATCAAACGCGCCACCTGCCGCCTGTTCGACGTCACCAAGCCTGAGTTGGAAGGCCCGCGCAAACTCCAGCGCATCGTTTATGCGCGTCACCTGGCCATGTCCCTGTGCCGGGAGATGACCGACAAGTCCTACCCGACCATCGCCCGCTCATTCGGCAAACGTGATCACACCTCGATCATGTACGCCGTTGATCGTGTTAAGTTTTATCTTGGCACGCGCCCCGAGACGGCGACCCATCTCGAACAGCTCCGCGAGCTGATCTACGAGATGCAGGGCTAGTCCCATCCCCTCAAGTCCCGAGCGCCACCGTGTTCGGGGCTTGTATTTTCTGCGAATACCACAAAAGTAGCGGCCCACCCGAAAGCCAGGCTTCTGGCCACCTCGGGCGGGCTGCTTGCAGCAGGCCCTCTTGTTGGCCACCGCGGGCAGCAATCCGACCGACACCCACACCGACCGTCCAGATATTGAAGGCGCCTTAAAGATGAAACTGACGATCGAACGCGGTGACCTGCTGAACGCTCTGTCCCATGTCCAGAACGTGGTCGAGCGGCGCAACACCATCCCGATCCTGTCCAACGTCCTGATGACCGCCAAGGACGGCGCGCTCACCCTCACAGCGACGGACCTCGACATTGAAGCGGTCGACAGCGCGCCAGCCCAGATTTCCAGCGAAGGCGCGATCACGGCCCCAGCCGGCACCCTCTTCGACGTCGTGCGCAAGCTGCCAGGCGGCGCGGACGTGGAGCTCTCGCTTGATCCGGAGAATGAGCGCCTGTCCATCCGCGCAGGCCGGAGCCAATTTGCCCTGCCCACCCTGCCCGCCTCGGACTTCCAGACCATGGGCGCCGATCCCAGCGCGACCACCTTCGAGATCGACCCTGGCGACCTGCGCCGCCTGATCGACAAGACACGTTTTGCCATCTCGACCGAAGAAACCCGGTATTACCTTAACGGCGTGTATCTCCACGCTGCTGACACCGATAATGGCTCCAAGGTGCTGCGCAGCGTCGCGACCGATGGCCACCGCCTCGCCCTCGCCGAAACGCCAGCGCCCAAGGGCTCTGAAGGCCTGGCCGGCGTGATCGTGCCGCGCAAGGCCGTCACCGAGGCGCGGCGGTTGATCGATACAGCCTCCGATCCCGTGACGCTGGAAGTCTCTGACAACAAGATCGTCGTGCGCTCGGGGGCAGCGGTCCTCACCGCGAAGCTGATCGACGGCTCCTTCCCGGACTATGCGCGCGTGATCCCCAAGGGCAATGACCGCAAGCTCACCATCGACAACAAGGCGTTTGAAGCCGCTGTCGATCGCGTCGCCACGGTGTCGGCAGAGCGCTCGCGTTCGGTGAAGATGTCCATGGAAGACGGCAAGCTGGTCCTGGCGGTGAATCACGCCGAAACAGGACAGGGCCATGAGGAGATCGAGGCTGAATACGGCCACGAGCCCATGGAGATTGGCTTCAATGCGAAATACTTGCTGGACATCTGCGGGCAGATCGAGGCGGGCGATGCCGAGTTCCTGTTCAATGACCCCGCCAGTCCGGCGCTTGTCCTCGACCCCGAAGACGCCCACGCCCAGTACGTGCTGATGCCGCTCAGGGTCTAAGCCAGCCGGTCAAGCGCGCTGCTCGCCATACTCGCGATAGGTCAGCTCAGACACATCCAGCTCCTTCCAGATGAAGGACGCCACCTCGTGGGTGCGCGTGTGGATGTGGCTTGGCGTCCAGTCATCGCGCGCCAGCACCCAATCGACCAGATGAAATCCTTGCAGCGCGTTTGCGCGCTGGCGCAGGAAGGCCGTTTTCTCCTCGAACGAGTTGTCGCTAATCGCCAGATTGATCTCAGTCGGCAGCAGGATCAAATTTCCGAGCATGTGCAGCATCTGCTCGCGCTTTTTCGCGTCCGGAAAGGTCGCCAACCACGGCTCGGGAAGGTTGGTGGACTGGGGCAAGACATGCTCCACCGAGGCATTGCGGATGAGGGTGAATTCCGGCGCCGAGAGCATGTACTCGGTCCACAGGATGAGAGAGCGGCGCAGCGTGTAGTTGGTGAGCGGCGCAGACAACGTCCTGTGGATGCGCACCACATCTTCGTCGCGCATGCGTAGGGCGCGAAGTTGGCCGGGCCTCTGTGCGCCGACAAACTCTGCGAGCGCCTTTGCGAAGACCAGATGGCGTTTCTGGGCGCTAAAGCCTGACAGTTCCATGGCAATGGCCGCGCGGTGGATCTGGTCAAACAGGCCGCGCCGCCAGGCCGCGCCCTCGCGCGGGCCCATCTGGCTGGCGAGCCCCATGATCCGCAGCACGAGCGGCTTCCACTCGGTCCACCACACCGCCCGAATGGGCAGGAGCGCCTGAAAATATCCATTCGCTCCGCCAAGGGCCGGTTGGTTCAGCAGGTTCCAGTTTTCTGCGCAGCGATAGACGAAGGCAAAATAACGCGTCAGCGCGCCTGCATTCGCGTTGCGCGCCTTCATCCACTCGACGTATCCGTCCAGGCGCTCCACCGGCTCCAGCTTGCGCTCGCGCCGGTCGGCAATGCCGCGCTCCATCATCTCCAACGCCAGCACAAAGCCTTGGAAGCCACTATAACGATCGAACTTGTAGCTCTCTTCGACCTGCTCCACGCGCTCCTGACTCTTGGACGACAGCACCTGGCGAATTGTCTGCCACTGCTCGAGCAAGCCGTCGATTTCCTCTGGCGTGCCGGGAAACTCAGACAGTCGCGACTTGATCAGGTCAGCATCTTCCAGCTTCAGGCCGCGCATGTTGATCGTCTGGAACACGCGGTTTGCCATCGGGCGAGAGTCCACAGACAGGCGCAGCATCACCACCCGTTCCAGTAGGACGCGCGCCATGGCCTGGCGCTGATCTTCGGTGAGTCCCTTGACCTCATCGCGCAAGAGGCCCTGGGCTCGGCGCAAGGCATCGGCCTGACCGGACAAGCGCCCGCCTCGTAGTGTGCGCGCCGCGCCAACGGGCTGGATGTGGTCTGCCAGATACTGGTGGCCCATCAGCCGCAGCCGCGGTTGCCCGCGCATGTCCAGCACGCACGCGCCCAGCCTTCGCGACAGTGCTTCGTCCTCGACATAGTCGCGCAAGAGGGCGAGCAGGATCGTCAACGTGGTGACACGCTGCAGACCGTCATAGATTGCGTAGCGCGCCTCGCCGCCATGGACGATGATCATGCCGAGAAAATAGACAGGTGAGGGCTCGCCTGTGGGATCGAAGACGAACGTCTTCAGGTCGTCCCAAAGCGCGCTGACCTCAGCCTCGCCCCACTGATAGTCTCTCTGGACATCGGCGGGCTCGATCCAACTGTTCCCCAGAATAAACTCAACAGGATCGGACGTTGCCCTGAAACCAAACTCTACCATACAAATCCCACCTCTGGATTCAGCAAACCAAAGACAGAACGCCTTGTCGAGGCTAGGTTTCAGCCAGCCATGACCGCACTGACTCGCCTGCGCCTGACCGACTTCCGAAACTATGCCAGCCTCGACCTGAGGTTGGATGGCCGCCACGTCTGCCTGTTCGGCGCAAACGGCGCGGGCAAGACCAACCTGCTCGAAGCGATCAGCCAGCTCGGACCTGGCCGCGGCCTGCGTTCAGCGCCTCTCAGCGAGCTCACCCGCAAGGGCGCGAGCGGTGGATGGACCGTGGCCGGCGAGCTGGAAGACCGCAAGATCGGCGTCGGTCTCGACACTTCCGGCACCGGCAACAAACGCACCGTGCGCATCGACGGGGAAACCGCCAGCGCAAGCGACCTGGCAGACCTCATCCGCATCGTCTGGCTGACGCCCGCCATGGACTCGGTCTTCCGCGGCTCTGCCAGCGACCGCCGACGCTTCTTCGACCGCCAGGTGATGGCGCACATCCCCGCCCATGGCCCCGCCGCCGCGCGGTATGAGCGCGCCATGCGCGAGCGCAACGCCCTGCTGGAGCGCCCCCATGTCGATCCCGGCTGGGCCGACGCCATCGAGGCGCGCATGGCAGAGGCTGGCGCGGAGATGGCGATTGGCCGCGCGCTGGTGCTCGAACGCTTGCAGGAGGCGGTGAATGCGAGGCCCGAAGGCGCCTTCCCCAAGGCCGATCTCAGCCTGGAGGGCGAGGCCGAAGACCTGG
>JBCBGD010000112.1:0-7932 GCA_038527085.1 Pseudomonadota bacterium
CCATTCAACACTTGTAGAATCATACGGATCTCGGCGATGCAAGATTAACCTCGCCCGCCTTGGGCGATGGTCTGACCCGGCCCGCCGTCTTTTCCCTTGTTGGAAACGGTCCCTGAGCCTATGATGGTGCCTGCTGACAGTTTCCGCGTTTTTGCCGCATGCGCTGTTAAGGTTGGTAGATTGAAGGTGAGGTCTTTGCCGGCTTCGGCGCGCCCGAAGGGCTCACCATTTAAATCAACGCGAAGCGGCAAATGCACGGCGCCGTCTCGCCAGTGGTCTCCCAACTCATCGGGAGTGACAGCCACTGGTGAGAAGGCGCTAGCGGGCTTCGACTGGAAGAACCCGAACCCCTTCGCAAGCTCGCCCGGGATCAGCCCGCGCAGCGACACGTCATTGCACAGCATGACCAGCTTGATGTGGCCCGCGGCCGTATCCGGCGCGGTACCCATGGGCACATCATCGGTGATGATCGCAATCTCGCCTTCCATGTCACAGCCCCAGGCTGGATCGCCGAGCGGGATGGCATCGCGGGGCCCGAGGAAGCCGTCGGACATGCCCTGATACATCAGGGGATCGGAGTAGAAACTCTCGGGCACTTCCGCGCCGCGCGCCTTTCGCACCAGTTCGACATGGTTGATGTAGGCCGAGCCATCCGCCCACTGATAGGCGCGGGGCAGGGGGCTCTCGCAGTCATGCTCGTGGAAGCGGAAGGTGGGCACAGAGCCGATCTCGACCTGCTCAGCAAGGCTTTGAAGGCGCGGAGCAAGGTGTTCCCAGTCATCCAGCGCGGCCTGCAGCGTCGGCGCGACCATGGCCGCATCGGTGCAGCGCGTCAGGTCTTTCGAGACTACGACCAGACGCCCATCTCGGGTGCCGTTCTTGAGTGTGGCGAGTTTCATTTGTCAGCGTTCCTGTAATGGCGGGCGACCTCGATTACCGCCGCGAGGATTTCCTCGGCGATGGCTTCGGGCGACTGGGTGTTGTCGGAAAAGTCGTAGCGGGTGTGCAGCGCGTCGCCGATCTGCAGGCGAAAAGCGGCGCGGTAGTCAGGATCGGTCAGGCGCGTTTCGATGTCGGAGGTCTTCATCAGCTCGCGCAGCAGCATATCCTTGGCCGCGGCCCACAGCGGGGAATCTGGAGTGGCGGTCACGCTAGCTCTCTTCCGCGATCTTTTCGTGCAGCCA
Source organism: Pseudomonadota bacterium (assembly GCA_038527085.1). Lineage (GTDB taxonomy): Bacteria > Pseudomonadota > Alphaproteobacteria > Caulobacterales > Hyphomonadaceae > UBA5336. The sequence goes on from JBCBGD010000112.1 coordinate 1,185, forward strand.
GGCCGCATGTCGGGGGGCTTTCTTGGTCTCGCTCCATTCCTCCAGCATTTCTTCGGCAACGCCCTTCAGCTGGGCATATTGCTCTGGTGTGCCGATATCACAGGCGAGCTCTAGCCGGTGGCCATTGGGATCGAAGAAGTAGATCGACTTGAAGATGCCATGGTGCGTGGGGCCAAGCACCTCGAGCCCTTCGGCCTCAGCGCGGGCCTTGGCGGCCATCAGGTCCTCTATCGAGCCGACCTTGAAGGCGATGTGCTGAACCCATTGCGGCGTGTTCTCGTCCCGGCCCATGCCCGGTTGGGTCGGCAGCTCGAAAAAAGCGAGCACATTGCCATTCCCGGCATCCAGGAAGACATGCATGTAGGGGTCATGGGCGCCGGTCGACGGCACTTTGTCTTCTGCAATGGCGAGCTGAAAATCCATGCCGAGGACGCGCTGGTAGAAGCGCACGGTCTCCTTGGCGTCCTTGCAGCGATAGGCGACATGGTGGACGCCTTGCAAGGCGGGGGCAGGGGCGGTCATGTGAGGCCTCCTTTTCTTCAGATCCAGCGCCGGACCTTGGCGCGGTAATTGGCATAGTCTTCGCCGAATTTCTCGGCGAGCATTTCTTCCTCAGGCACAATCTGGAACCTGGTGATGTACCAGGCGGCCGCGACCGTGAAGACAAGACCCAGCGGCGCGGCCTGCATAAGCGCAGCGCCACCGGCGACCAGCGCCAGCGAGAGATACATCGGATTGCGGGAGAATGCATAAACGCCGTCGGTGACCAGTGCCGAGGACTTTTCAGGGTGATGCGGGCTGACGGTTGTGCGCTTTGCCAAGAAGCTTGCAAACGCGATCAACGCCAGCAACACGCCAAGGGCGGCAATCGCAAGGCCCACATTCGGCATCAATGGAATGTCGATCTGCGTTGCGGGCACAAGGAGCTTGCTCAGATAGGTCGCGATGATCACGAGAAGAAAGACCAGTGGAGGCGGAACGAGCAGCTTCACGTCTCCGCTTCTCCTGAAGCGTTATCGGCGCTGCGCCGACGTCGCCGCGTGGCGCGATATTCATCCACCATCCAGCCAAGGAGCGCGCCAAACACGCCATAGATCGGACTACCACCGATGATCCATGCCATCATCCCCCACAGGAACGTGACCAGATAGTACATGGAATCTTCGTCGCGCGGTTCGGACTCCGGATTTGGCGGGCGCTCATTGGCCATCAGTTTTTACCTTTCCTGCCGCGCGCCTTATCGATCATGTAACCGATCACCGCGCCCGTCGCGCCCAGCACGAGGGTCAAGCCAAGTATAATGGCCATGCGAGCCCCGTCGCTGGCGCCGCGCGAGAGCGGCTCGGCGATCAAGTTCGCCACGGGCAGGCCCATCACAAGCCCCAGGCCGTAGGTAAACAGTGTGTTCTGGCGCCGGTCGGGTGTATCAGCCATCTCGCCGGCTCCGTCGCCAGCCATTGAACCAACTGCCAAGACCGACGCCCGCAGAGACGCCAAGGATTGCGATGGGCGAAATCAGGTTCGCGATCCAGAGGACCCCGCCGAGGAACGCGCCGACCAAAGCACCGACGAGGCCTTCGGCAATCGGCGTCAGTTCGAGCTTCTCAGGCGCCTCAGACATTTCCATCCTTGCCATCTGCGGCGGCGCGGAACGCGAATGTGCCGCCGAGACCGACAACGCCACCGACGATCAGCGCCGCGATCAATTCATTTAGCAATCCGTCCATGAAACGGCTCGTGATCGCTGCCAGAAGGGCGGCCACGATGCCTATGGCGATCGATCGGATCATGCGTCTTCCTCAACCTTCAGGACGCCGCGGTTGATCTGATCACGCTCTATGCTCTCGAACAAGGCTTTGAAATTGCCTTCGCCAAAGCCTTCCTTGTAGTCGCCCTTGCGCTGGATGAACTCGAAGAAAACCGGGCCGATTTTCGGCTCAGCGAAAATCTGTAGCAAGAGGCGCGGCTGGCCGCCTTCGGTCGTGCCGTCGAGCAAAAGGCCGCGCGCCTTCAGGCCCGCGATATCTTCGCCATGGCCGGGAAGGCGCTCGTCCAGCATGTCGTAATAGGTGTCCGGCGGCGGCGTCATGAACGCCACGCCGCGTGCTTTCAGCTTGTCGTAGCAGCCATAAAGATCATCGCAGATCAGGGCGATGTGCTGGATGCCCTCGCCATTGTATTCGCGCAGGAATTCCTCAATCTGGCCCTTGCCGCTCTCGCCTTCCTCGTTCAGCGGAATGCGGATCTTGCCATCGGGCGCCGTCAGCGCCTTGGAGGTGAGGCCGGTATACTCGCCCTTGATGTCGAAGTACCGGATCTCCTGGAAGTTGAAGAGCGTCTCATAGAAGTCAGCCCAGTAGGCCATGCGCCCGCCATAGACATTGTGCGTCAAGTGATCGATCAGCTGGAAGCCGCAGCCTTCGGGATGCTTTTCCACGCCGGGCAGGTAATCGAAATCGATGTCATAGATCGTCAGGCCGTCGGTGTCCTCACCATACCGGTCGACCAGATAGATGATGGAATTGCCGATGCCGCGAATGCCTGGAATGTGCAGCTCCATTGGCCCTGGCGTGTTTTGGACAGGCTCTGCGCCGCGCTCCAACAGGCCCTCATAGGCGGCCTTTGCGTCGCGCACGCGAAAGCCCATGCCGCAGGCGCTCGGGCCATGCTCGCGGGCGAAATACCAGGCGGCCGAGCGGGGCTCATAATTTGTGATCAGGTTGATCCCACCCTGGCGCCAGAGCTCGACATCCTTTGAGCGGTGGCGCGCCACTTTCGAAAAGCCCATGGACTCGAAGACGGGCTCCAGGACGCCCTTCTCCGGGGCTGAAAATTCGATGAACTCGAAACCATCCAGTCCGGCGGGATTTTCGAACAGGTCTGTCACGGAGCGCCTCCAATGCTTGAAATCTTGTTACATATGTAACTAATCTACCGGCAAGCTGCAACGGTAAACGGGGCCGCACGGGAGAAAATCATGGCTGATCAGATCCGCACGGGTGCGCTCACGCTCTCCGAATTTCTGCCCTACCGGTTGTCGGTCCTGTCCAACACCGTCTCCAGCGCAATCGCCGAGACGTATCGCTCAAAATTCGGGCTCAACATCTGGCAGTGGCGCGTCATGGCTGTTCTGGGCGAGGCCCCGGGGCTCACCGCACGTGACGTTGCCGGGCGCACTGCCATGGATAAGGTGGCCGTCAGCCGCGCTGTTGCCGCCCTTGAGGCGCGCGGACTTCTCCAGCGCGAGGTGCACCCCGAGGACGGCCGCGCAGCGCACCTGACTCTGACGGCTCAGGGAAAGAAGATCTACACAGAGATCGTGCCTCTGGCGTTGGCCCACGAGGAAGCCTTGCTCGCGCATTTGACTCCTTCGGAGTTGTCATCTCTGGAGCGACTTCTGGACAAGCTTGCGGGCGGCGCCTCACCAAATCGCAAGCTTTGGTGATCTGAGACTCCCGGTCTGCGCGATTGGCCCGGCGCTTGCTTCGCGTAATAGGCGAATTGATGCGGTTGCCCCGCGATGAAACGTGTAAGCAGGTGGCGGGAGGGAAGGCGACATGAACAGTCTCGTGTTTTTCCTGGCTGTCTTGCTGCTGGTGATGGTCCACGCCTTGCGGGCGCCCCTGGGCGGACATCGTCTGGCAGCAGCCTTCTTTTTCGTTCTCGGATTGGGCGCCACCGCATTTGGCGTGAAAGTCCTTGCAGATCAGACCGGAATCGGTCGCACCACGGATTTTGACCGCGTGGTGAACCATGCCGTGCGCCTGGCCGCAGCCGAGCCCGACGCACCACTCATCGTGTTTGCCGGGGCAAGCTATTCCCGCAACGCCATCGACGACGAACGTCTGACAGCAACGCTGCGCGATGCGGGGCATCCCCACCGGGTCATCAATTTCAGTCTGGAAGCCGCCAGCCTGCCTGAGCGCGAGGCCTACCTCGACGCCTTCGTCGCGCGCGCAGGCCGCATGCCGGATCTCGTGTTCCTTGAAGCCGCGGCCGCCTTCGACTTCCGCCCCGCCCAGTTCTTCAACAATTCGAAGTTCTCCACCCGCGGGCTGGAACAGTTCGACCTGCGCACCAGCGCCTGGACCGGGCTTGGCCTGTTGCAGGGCGGGTGCGAGGGCGGGGCGGATTGCGTCAAAAATCTCGGCCTCACCGGAGCACACTTTGGCCTTAATGCCCTCAATGTGGGGCTGGTCTCCCAAGGTGAGCGCCCCGAGGCGGCCGGCGAACTCGCCGCCTACGATCCCCAAACCCAGCCGCGCATCACCACCACCCCCGAGGAGCGCACCGGCGGCCTGCGCGCCGGGCCAGACTTCAGGCCGACAGATGCTCCGCTCTGGATCGCCAGCCTTCGTGCCCAATTGTCTTCGCGCCTTGAAGACAGCGGCGTGCGCGAAGTGGGCTACTATTTCCCGCCCGTCATCGACGCACAGAAACGCGCCTACATGGACGGGTTATGCCTTGGAGAGTTTGCGGGTGCGCCCTGCCTGCCGCCGACCGACCCGCAATTGCTCGCCGCCCTTGAAGGCGAGGTCTGGTTCGATCCCCATCACCTGCTCCAGGACGGCGCAAACACCTACTCGGACTGGCTGGCGCGCCAACTCATCACCAGCGGCGTGCTCGAAGCAGGTCCTCTTGCAGCCGCCTCCACGGGGGATGGCGCGCCGTGATCTTCACCGAGCCGGTCTTCCTGATCTTCTTCGTTGTCACCTTTGCGGCCTATTGGCTGTTGAAAGGACAGGAAGCGCGGCTCGGTGTGCTGCTGGTCGCCTCGGCTGTGTTTTATGGCTGGTGGGACTGGCGCTTCCTCGGGCTGATTGGGTTCGTCATTTTTATCAGCTGGCTGGCCGCCTTGCGTGCTGGGCGCCTGCCTGCGGGAACGCCAGGCCGGCGGCCGTGGCTGATCCTCGCGATTGGCGCCAATCTCACCGTCCTCGCGACGTTCAAGTACTTCGACTTCTTCAGCGAAAGCACGCGGGCCACGCTCACCGCCATGGGGCTGGAGCCGTCCTGGCCCGTTGTGAACATCCTGCTGCCCGTGGGCATTTCCTTCTACATCTTCCAAGCCATCAGCTACATCGTCGATACGGCGCGCGGCCACCTGGCGCCTGAGCCGCGCATCCGCCGCGTCGCGCTCTACATCGCCTTTTTCCCGCAGCTGGTGGCGGGCCCCATCGTGCGCGCCGCCAGCTTCTTTCCGCAGATGACGCGCAAGAAAATCCTGACCGGCGCGCTCATCGCGTCGGGGGCGCGTGCCTTCCTCATCGGCTTTGCCTACAAGGCCGGGATAGCTGACAATCTCGCGCCGTTGGTCGACCCGGTCTACAGCGGCGGCGATTTATCAGCCTGGTCAAACTCTGCGCTTGTAGGCGCGACGCTGGCTTTTGGCGGCCAGATCTATTTCGACTTTGCTGGCTATTCGCTGATGGCCATCGGCGTTGCCAGGCTCTTCGGCTTTCACATTCCGAAGAACTTCGATTATCCCTATGTTGCCCTGTCGATCGCGGACTTCTGGCGCCGCTGGCACATCTCGCTTTCATCCTGGCTGCGCGATTATCTCTACATTCCCCTCGGCGGAAACCGGGGTGGCGACCTCGCCACTTACCGCAACCTGATGACCACCATGCTGCTTGGCGGGCTCTGGCATGGCGCGGCCTGGACATTCGTCGCCTGGGGCGCGCTGCACGGGGCGGGCCTTGTGGTCCACCGCGTCCTGTTTGGCTCCACAACGCGCAGAATCGGCGCGCTGTTCGCGCTTCTCCTCACCCAGGGCTTCGTGCTGCTCACCTGGGCCGCCTTCCGGGCCGAGAGCTTCGGAGATATGGCGGCGGTCTGGCAGGCCTTTGCGATGGTGCGTGAAGGCGGGGCACAAATGCTGCCCTGGTTTGTTTGGATGGTGCCTCTGTTGATCGCGGTGGATGCCATTCTCGGTCTGCGCGGGCGCGAGTTTGTGTCCCGGCTGCCCGCGTTAAGGCAGCCTGCGGTCTATTGGGGCGGGCTCGGCGTGGCGGTCGGCCTCTTGCTGGCGCTCTATCCGCTGGAAGCGGCGCCGTTCGTCTACTTCCAGTTCTAGACGTAGCAGGTTAAGCGGGCGCATGAACCGTCCGCTGCGCTTGACGCTGATTGATGCCACCGCGCCGACTGCCTTCGAGAAACTCGGCGGCGGACCGCCAGCTGTGGTCCAGAGGCTTCTCGACATCGAGGCTGACGATGCGGTCTCGCACGCACCGCCAGTCATCGCCTGCGCCGAAGCTGACGTTGCCCTCGCGCGCGGCGCATTTGTTGTCTCGGGCGACGGCGACGGCGTGGTAATTGGGCTCGATCCGATAGGGACGCGGGCAGCGCGCCGCGCATTGCTTGCGGCATTCGCCCATCAGCATGCACCCGAGGCCCTTGCAGTCTGGGTGGAGGCGGTGACGGGCGAGACGGAAATTTTTCAGGCGGACGCGAGCGACATCCGCTTCGACACGACTGACAAGCGGGGTATGGTTATCCCCAATCCCCAGAACTGGGCCGCGATCATCGCGCGAATGGAGACAGCAGGCTGATGGGCAATCGCTTCGGAACAGATGGTATCCGCGGTCAGGTTGGCAGTCCGCCGCTCACGCCAGAGGGGATCGTCCAACTCGGGGGCGCCATGGCGTCCTGGCTCAAAGGTCAACCGATTGTTGCGCCCGGCGACAGCGGGCGACATCTCGTTCTGGTTGGCGGTGACACGCGCAGCTCCACGTCCTGGATCATGGAC
>JBCBGD010000113.1:0-7897 GCA_038527085.1 Pseudomonadota bacterium
ATCATCGCCTGCGACATCCATCCGCTGAACAATCTGTCGGTTTTGGCCGACCTGAAGACGCGGTTTGGCGCCGGCAGTGACCAGACGGGCGACTGGTATCGCCATTGGATCGAGGTGGGCTTTCGTTCGCTGGAGGCTCTAGCGCAGGGCTGCGAGGGCGCTTTCCTCTTTGGCGATACACCAACCCTCGCGGAGATCTGCCTTGTTCCGCAGGTCTACAATGCACGCCGGTTCGACATGGACCTGTCAGCCTTCCCACGACTGGTCGAGATCGACGCCAAATGTCAGGAACTGGAGGCGTTCAAGGCCGCGGCCCCAGAGGCCCAGCCAGACGCGCCAGCCTAGTTGGAAATGCCGTCCTTCAGGACATAGTGGCCAGCATTCATCTCAAACATCTCGCCAATGTCGGGATGACTGACGGGCGTGTCGCTGTCATCGGGCAACAGGTTCTGCTCGCTGACATAGGCGACGTAGTGGGTGCGCTCATTTTCTGCGAAGAGGTGGTAGTAGGGCTGGTCCTTGTGCGGGCGCACCTCTTCCGGGATCGACTCGTACCACTCGTCTGAATTGGCAAATTCGGGGTCCACATCGAAAATCACGCCCCGGAAGGGGAAGACGCGGTGCTTCACCACCTGTCCGATCTGGTATTTCGCCTGGCGTGAGCGCGCGAGGAAATTCGGGCGTTCCTCGCCATAGGCCAGCGTCGCCTCCTCGATTTTCGGGGCGGCGTCTTCCCGGCGCAGCTTCTGCGCCAGCTTCTGCAGAAATCTCGATGGACTACTCATTACGCCCCCTTGTGCTACACCTTGGAGCAACGAACAAGATTTGGGCCACACCATGGCGAGCGAAAATGCCAGCCGGGGGCGCAAGCGCGCCAAGTCCGGCAGGCCAAGGAAACCGCCTCCGCTTTATGCGGCGGTCGACCTTGGGACAAACAATTGCCGGTTGCTGATTGCGCGGCCGGTGCGCGGCGGCTTTCGGATTCTCGACAGCCACAGCCAGATTGCGCGCCTTGGCGAGGGGCTGGCGCATACCGGGCGCATCTCAGACGCCGCGATCGAGCGCGCCATGGATGCGCTGGGCAAGATCAAGGGCAAGCTGAAGGCGAAGAAGGTTGCCCATGTCCGCTGTATTGCGACCGAGGCCTGCCGCCAGGCCGACAATGGCGCCGACTTCATCGCCCGCGTGCGCGAGGAGCTGGGCCTGACCTTCAAGATCATCGGCCCGGGCGAGGAAGCGCGCCTGGCCATGGTGGGGTGTCACGACCTGTTCGAGGAAGAGGGCAAGCACGTTCTTGTGCTCGATATTGGCGGTGGGTCGACAGAACTGTCTCTCGTCAATGCAGAGAAGGCGCGCGCGGCGGGCGGGATGAAGGGGCTGATCACGGCCAATGTCATCGAGCTCTGGGGCTCGCTGCCCCTCGGCGTGGTGACGCTGTGGGAGGCTTTCAAACACCTGCCTGAAGCCGAGGCCTACGCCGCCATGCAGGCCCGTGCGCGAGAGGTGATCGCTGATTGGAGGCACACCAAGCGCGCAGCGGAGGCGATCGCCGAGAGCGGACATGTCATCGGCACATCCGGCACGGTCACCTGCCTGGCGGGCGTTCACCTTGGCCTTCAGAAGTATCGGCGCAGCGATGTGGACGGGGTGTGGATGGACCGCAGCGAGGCGGCAGGCGCCATCGACAGGCTGGTCACGATTGGGCCCAAAGGGCGTGCGAAACTGCCCACGATCGGGCCGGAGCGCGCGGAGCTGATGCTGTCTGGCTGCGCCATCCTGGACGCCGTCTGGCAGGCCTTCCCGACCGAGCGGATGCGCATTGCTGACCGGGGCCTGCGCGAGGGCCTGTTGCTGACGATGATGCACGGCCCGAAACGTAAAAGCGCACGCCGTCGCGGGGCCAAGCGCAAGCCGCAGAAATCCGAGGCGGCGGCAGAGACGAATTCGGTGGTGAGCAAATGAGCGATCAGGAAAAGCGCCGCTGGAAAGGCCCATCCAGCGGAAAGAAGAAACAAAGCTCCGGCCGGCAGATGGGCGAGCGCAAGATCATCGCGCGCAATGCCGAGAAGGAAAGCTCCAAGCGCTGGATCGAGCGCCAGCTATCAGACCCCTATGTGCGCCAGGCCAAGGATGCCGGTTACCGCTCACGCGCCGCCTTCAAACTGAAAGAGATCAATGACCGCGCAAAGATCAGTTTTCGCGGTAAGCGGGTCGTGGATTTGGGCTGTGCGCCGGGCGGCTGGCTGCAGGTGGCTCAGGAGTTCGGCGCGGCCGAGATTGTCGGCATTGACCTCTTGGACGTTGATCCCATTGAAGGCGTCCTGATCATCAAGGGCGACATCGCCGAGCCAAACGATGTTGAGGCGATGAAGGCGGGGCTCAGCGGGCCGCCAGACATCGTTTTGTCCGACATGGCGGCGAACACGACTGGCCATAAGTCGACCGACCATTTGCGCACGGTGGCGCTTGTCGAGCTGGCGCTGGATTTCGCGACCGCCCACCTCGCGCCGGGCGGGGCCTTCATCTCGAAAGTGTTTCAAGGTGGGGCAACGAAAGACGTGCTTGAGCGGCTGAAGGCGAATTTCACGGACGTAAAACACATCAAGCCGCCCGCAAGCCGTGCGGGCAGCCCGGAGATTTTCGTCGTGGCGAAGGGCTTCAAGGGCCGGACTTCGCCATAGTCGCGACGATCAGGCCGCAGATGCTCCGCTCGTGAGGAAGGCCCTGCGCGACAGGTACACCGCAATGGCGACTGCCAAGACGCCGCCAAGGATCATGGTGAAAGGCTCTGCGCCAAGCGTCTCGAAGATCTGGGTGTAGAAATGGATGCCCAGGAACACGATCGAGCTGACCGAGAGGAAGCCGCCCCGGGGCGCTTTCAGGATCAGGGCGAACAGGGCGGCGGCCCAGCCGATGGAGAAGACGGCTTCGGGCAGGTAGAGCGCGCTTTCGCGCCAGTCGGCGGCGGCCTGCCAGCTGTCGCCTGCGTACCAGTGCTCGCCGATGTGGTCGCCCCAAAGCGAGCCGACCCAGAAGCCGAAATTGACCATGATGACTGCCGTGCGCGCGACGGCGGTCGAAAGGCCCTGCCAAGCGTCACGGATACGGCCCCGCAGGGCATAGGCGCCCGCCGCGAGCGCGCCGAAAAGGGCGATGGTGATGAAGCTTTCGCGCACCACGAGCATGTAGCTGGCGTGCCAATAGCCTGTGCCGCTGCCGATCACTGCGCCGAGGGACAGCGTTGCCATGACGGCGAGAAACGTGTTGCGGAAGGCTGCCGCGATCGCGCCGAAGATCAAGGTGATGGCCACAGGCGGCCAGAAGGCTGACTCATGGTCGTGGAACTCCGCCCCGACCCAGCCCGCGAGCCCGAGCCCGCCCATGATGGCGAGACCATGTGCAAGCAGGCGCCAGGGCGCGCCAAGCATGTTCTGGACGGTGAAGCCTGCGCCGAGCGCCGTGGCAGCCAGCAGCAGCCCGACGGTGGCCGATGGGTCATAGGCCAGCACACCGCCCGCCACGGCAATCGCTCCAAAGATCAACAGAACGCTGATCGCAACGGTTCCGCCCGCGGCAGGTTTGCCACGCGCGCGCAGCACCTCGCCCAGCTCCCGCGGCACGGTGCCATCGGCGATCAGGGCGTCGATATCGAGAGAGATCTTCATGGGTCACACTCCTATAAGTGAGCAAACACTTACATTATCGTGACCGGTATGACAAGGGGGCAAGGCGCGATCAAAAGGGACTTCACAGGGCAGGGGGACTCCCTTAAGAGGCCAAAAAGGGAGCGCCCCACATGAAAATCCGCCAGGCTGTCACCTTCGATGACGTGCTCTTGCAACCCGGCCCAAGCGAGGTGATGCCCGCACAGGTCGATGTGTCGACCCGCCTCACCAAGGACATTTCCCTGAACATCCCTCTGCTGTCTGCGGCGATGGACACGGTCACTGAGGCGCGCCTTGCTATCGCCATGGCGCAGACCGGCGGCATTGGCGTGATCCACCGAAACCTGACCATTGAGGAACAGGCCGGGCAGGTTACCCAGGTGAAGAAGTTCGAGTCCGGCGTGGTGATGAACCCGGTGACGATTTCGCCCACCGCGACGCTCGGCGAGCTGCGCGAGTTGAAATCGCGCACAGGCTTTTCCGGCATTCCCGTGGTGGAGGATGACGGCACGGTCGTGGGCATCATCACCAACCGCGACACGCGCTTTGTCGAGGATGAAACCGAGACCGTGGCGAGCCTGATGAGCCGTGAGGTGATCAGCGTCTCCATGGACACCGACATCGAGCAGGCCCGCCGCCTGCTCCACGAATACCGCATCGAGCGCCTGATCATCGTCGATGAGGACGACAAGTGTGTCGGGCTGCTCACCGTGAAGGACATGGACAAGGCCGCGGTGAACCCCAATGCGGCCAAGGACGCAGCCGGGCGCCTGCGCGTGGCAGCCGCCTCCACGGTGGGCGATGAGGGCTTTGCACGGACGCAGGCGCTGATCGAGGCGGGCGTGGATGCAGTGATCATCGACACGGCCCATGGCCACAGCTCTGCCGTGCTGGCTGCAGTGACGCGGGCGAAGACGCTGTCGAACTCAGTGCAGATCATCGCGGGCAATGTGGCGACCAGCGAGGCGACCAAGGCGCTGATCGATGCGGGTGCGGATGCGGTGAAGGTCGGCATTGGGCCGGGCTCGATCTGCACCACGCGGGTTGTGGCCGGTGTGGGCGTGCCGCAGCTGACCGCCATTGAGGATTGCGCCGAAGCGGCCGCCAAGACTGACACCCCGATCATCGCCGATGGCGGAATCAAGTTCTCGGGCGACTTCGCCAAGGCGCTTGCGGCGGGGGCGAGCACGGCCATGATGGGCTCAATTTTTGCTGGCACGGAAGAGGCGCCCGGCGAGGTGTTCCTCTACCAGGGGCGCAGCTACAAATCCTATCGCGGGATGGGCTCCATCGGCGCCATGGCGCGTGGCTCAGCCGACCGGTATTTCCAGAAGGATGCCAGCCAGGACAAGCTGGTGCCCGAGGGCATCGAGGGCCAGGTGCCCTTCAAGGGCCCGATCGGACCGATTATCCACCAGATGGTCGGCGGTCTGCGCGCGGCCATGGGCTATGTCGGCGCCAAGGACATCGCCGAGCTGCACGAGAAGGCCGAATTCGTCCAGATCACGGGCGCGGGACTGCGCGAGAGCCACGTGCACGACGTGACCATGACGCGCGAGACGCCGAACTATTCGATCCCGAGGGGATGATGGACTATCACTGGCGTCTCTGCTTCGGTTGCGCTTGCATGGTCGCTGCGATGGGTTTGGGCCTTTACTCGGTTAGCAACGAGCCCTACGTGCCCGGTCTAATCGGCAGCGCGGCCTTGATAATTTGGGCGGTATACTACGCCCTATTCCGCCTGCGCTGCCAGAACTGCGGCTTCCCGGTACTGATGCGAAGCGAGGCACAAGGCGTGCGCTACGGCGCTTATGAACAGATGTTCCTCGACCCTTGCCCCCATTGCGGCGGCAAACGATGATCACCGTCCCGGATAGAAGTGCTTTTCCGCGTCGATATCGACTTCGTAGTCATCGCGCAGGGTCTTCGAGATGCGGTTGAAGGTGGTGCGGCGGATAGGGGCGTGGCCGCGGAAGAATTTGCGCAGGGTGACGGTGGAAACGCCGGCTTTGGCGGCAAAGTCCTGATAGCTTTCGGCCAGCTCTGCCTCGAACTCGCGGCAGCCAATGGTTGTTCCACGCTCGCACATCTCTCGCCTCCTTGGTGATTTCTGACGAATTCATCGAAACTTTTCGACAAGAAGAGCAAGCGCAGTGCCAGCGCCCGCGCGGCGCCGCCAAGCAGGCCGCCAAATTTCAACCAGTTCCCGTTCTGGCTTGCCCGCTGCTCCGATCGGTGATCGTCTGACGCTCAATCAACACAAGAGGGAGATTGCGACATGGATCTGGGGCTGAAGGGAAAATCGGCGCTCGTGCTGGGCGGCACACGCGGCATCGGGCGGGCGATAGCCGACACGCTGGCCGCAGAAGGCGCCAATGTCGGCCTCTGCGCGCGCAATGGCGACCAGGTGGCCGAGGCGGTCTCAGCGCTCGAGGCCAAGGGCGTGAAGGCCACAGGCGACTCGGTGGACATCATGGACGGGCCAGCCCTCCAGGACTGGATCAAGACCGCTGGTGAGGCGCTCGGCGGCGTCGACATGCTGTTCTCCAATGCCGGTGCCATGGCCCAGGGCAATGACCCTTCTTCCTGGGAGAAGAACTTCAATCTCGACGTGCTCGGTGCGGTGAACGCTTTTGAGGCTGCAGAACCACTGCTTGGCGCGGCAGCAGAAAAGACCGGCGACGCTGCCTTCATCATCATTTCATCGATTTCAGCGGCGCAGGCAGACAATGCGGGCAGTTATGGCCCGATCAAGGCCACGCTGATCCACATGGCAAAGGGGCTGGCGCGCCAACACGCTGCGCGGGGCATCCGCACCAATGTCGTCTCGCCAGGCATGGTCTATTTCGAGGGCGGGATCTGGCACCAGGTCGAGCAGGGCATGCCGGACTTCTTCAAACAGGCGAAAGGGCGAAACCCGACGGGGCGGATGGCCACGCCCCAGGAGATCGCCGATGCAGCGGTGTTCCTCGCGAGCCCTGTGTCGTCCTACACCACCGGCTCAAACCTGATCATCGACGGCGCGCTCTCAAATCGGGTCAATTTCTAAGGCGGCGCACGCCACATCGGCTCCATCACCGGGCCATCGCCGCCAACCTGGAAGGTCGTGATCGTCTCGAAGCCATGGGCACGGTAGAAGCCTGAGTTCGCCGGGTTGGAGTTCTCCAGATAGACCGGCACACCGTCGCGGTCGCAGGCCGACAGCACCGGCGCGAGCAAGGCCTTTCCGATGCCCTTGCCACGCGCTTCGGGCAGCGCGCCGATGGTGAAAAGGTACATGTGCGGCTCTGTGGGGTGGTGCTCCGCCATCTGGGCGGAAAGCCCCATGGCCCGCTTCATGGCACCCTTCGCCGCAAACCGCGCCATGGCGACGGCAAACTTGAATTGCGCCAAGCCGCCAAAGTTGAGGGTCCTTCCCGGAGGCATCCACATGGTGGCGCCGTCCCCGCCATGGAGGAAACTGTAGCCCAGCGGCACGTAGATCTCCCGCGCGAGGATACGCATGCAGGACTGGATCGCCCGAGGATTGCCAAAGACGTACCGGTTCACCGGGTCTTCAGCGAATGCCTTTGCCGTGATGTCACCCACAGTGCGCCAGTCGGCTGGCTCTGCTCGGCGCTGGCCTTCTGGCAGGGCGATATCGATGTCCATGGATGGCGCTCCCATTTGCGTCTGCCAACGCGCCACGCTACCACGCGCCTCTCTCCATACCAGACTTGAGGCGCCACCTGATGAAACTCGGCGGCCGGCTGTCCGCAGCCATCCATGTGCTCGAAGACGTTACGCAGCGCCGCCAACCGGTGAAAATCGCCGTGCGCGACTGGGGCAAGCGGGCGCGCTATGCCGGCTCGAAGGACCGCGCCTGGGTGTCGGGCCTGGTGCTGGATGCCCTGCGCCGGCGCAACTCGCTTGCCCATGCCATGGGGTCGGGTGACGCCCGTGCGCTGGTATTCGCCGCCGCGCGCTTTGCCTGGGACATGGACCTGCGCACCCTAGAGCAGGCGTGCTATGAGGACCATGGGCCGACACCTCTTACCAATGCCGAGCGCGAGGGCCTGCTCATGGCGCCGGACCCGGCCGCGCCACCCCATGTAATGGGTGATTTCCCCGAACGGCTGACGCCACAGATGCAGCGCGTGTTTGGCGAGGATGCCGTGATTGAGGGCCAGGCCATGGCGGCCCGCGCGGCCGTCGACATCCGGGTCAACACGCTCAAGGCGGATGTGGAGAAG
>JBCBGD010000114.1:0-7863 GCA_038527085.1 Pseudomonadota bacterium
GCCGAAGACGGGATACATGGCCGCCGAGGTGAAGCTGGCAAACTGGAGGAGGAAAAAGGCAACCACCGCAAAGGCCAGACCGGAAAGGTAGACCAGCCACTCCCGGTTCAGGCCGGCGAAGACAGGCGTCTTGAGGTCTACGTGCTCTGGCGGATCGGCTTTGCCCTCAAGCCAGCCCTGGCCAAGGACAAACACGATCAGTCCCGCCAGCATGCCGACGGCGGCGAGGCCAAAGCCTGCCCACCAGCCAAAATAGGCTGCGGCCAATGCACAAAAACTGCCCGCCAGGAATGAGCCGAGATTGATGCCGACATAATAGAGCGTGAAGCCTGAGTCCCGGCGCCGGTCGCCCTGCTCATAGAGCGCCCCCACACAGGTTGAGATGTTCGGTTTGAGGAAGCCGACGCCCGCCACAATCAGCGCCAGCGCAGCAAACAGGATGGTCTCGTGCAGGGGGCTGCGCTCACGCTCCAGCGTGCCTTCCAGCGTGACGGTTTCGCCGCCAAGTTCGTAGGCCACGGTCCGCTCTGCCGAACCGATCGTTGGCTGCTCGAAGCGGGTGACGGAGATTTCCGCGCCGTCGATGACAATGAATCGCTCACGCGCTTCGCTGTATTCAGGGCGCTCCAGCGCATAGCTCGCTCCGTCCACGACAAGCGTTTCCTTCGCAGGCTCGCCGTGGAAGCCCATAAGCCCGTGGCCTGCCACCAAGAGGATCGCGCCGAAGGTCACGGCCTTTCGGAAGCCGATGTAGCGGTCCGCCAACCAGCCGCCGAGGAGCGGGCCGAGATAGACCAGCGCCACATAGGCGCCGTAAAGCGTCAGCGAGAAATCGCTTTCGAACAGGAAGTGCCAGGTCAGATAGAAGATCAGGATGCCGCGCATCCCATAATAGGAGAACCGCTCCCACATCTCCGCGAAGAACAGGACGTAGAGCCCGCGCGGATGCTCTCGCAGCTGCCACATGGTGAAGACCACAGGCGGCAAGGCAACAAGGAGTGTGATGAGAATGATCGTCATGGGGGCAGGATCCGTGGCAGACGCGCCAGAACCGGCGCCACATTTCTGTCACTTTGACCATGGGCCCGGGGCGCGCTCAAGGGCGAAGTCGCTTTCCGGCTGCTCGAGGCGGCAAGATTGTTGCGCTAATACGCCATCTCTTCGAACACCGGTTCTATCCGACCGCCCCAGGCGCCGTGATAGTGTTCCAGCAAGGTCTCGGCAGGCGTCATGCCGCTCTCGGCAATCTCGTCGAGCTCAGACAGGAAGCCGGTTTCGTCGTCGCCGCTGGTCGACAACCTGCTCCGTGCCTTCAGCCCAGAACGGGCGATGGCGAGCACGTCCTTGGCGAGCGCCTGCAGGTCGCGTCCATCGGGCGTCGGGGTTTTCAGCCCAAGCACGCCTGCCGACTGGCGCAAAGCCTCTCGCTGGGGCGCGGTCCAGCCCTTGATGAGGTCCCAGGCTGCATCCAGCGCGCCCTGGTCGTAGAGAACGCCCGTCCAGAAGGCCGAGAAAGCACACAGACGGCTCCACGGGCCCGAGTCAGAGCCGCGCATCTCCAGGAAGCGCTTCAGACGGACCTCTGGGAAGATGGTCGAGAGATGATCGGCCCAATCATCAAGGGCAGGCGTGTCACCCGGCACAAGCGCGAGCTTACCTGCCATGAAGTCCCGGAAGGAGTGTCCTGTCGCGTCGAGATACGTCCCGCGCCGGCGCACAAAATACATCGGCACATCAAGGGCATAGTCGACATACTGCTCGAAGCCGAAACCGTCGTCGAAGACAAACGGTAACATGCCTGTGCGATCCGGGTCGGTGTCGGTCCAGATGTGAGAGCGATAGGAGAGATGCCCGTTCGGGCGTCCGTCCATGAAGGGCGAGTTGGCAAACAGCGCCGTGCCGAGCGGCTGCAGCGCCAGCGAGACGCGCAGCTTCTGGACCATATCGGCCTCAGAGCTGAAATCGAGATTGGTCTGCACGGTGCAGCTGCGGAACATCATCTGGTGACCGAGCCGGCCCACCTTTGGCATGTAGTCCCGCATGATCTTGTAGCGCCCCTTGGGCATCATCGGGGTCTCTTCCAGACTCCATAGCGGGCTTGTGCCAACGCCGAGGAAGCCTACGCCGAGCGGATCTGCGATCTCGCGCACCTCGCGCAAATGTTCGCCGACCTCGTTGCAGGTCTGGTGGATGTGCTCCAGAGGCGCGCCCGACAGTTCGAACTGGCCGCCAGGCTCGAGGCTGACGCTCGCGCCATTGCGCTTCAGGCCGATCAGGTTTTCGCCCTCATAGATGCCGTCCCAGCCGAACCGGTCACGCAGGCCTTCAAGCACAGCGCGCACGCTCGCTTCGCCCTCATAGTGAAGCGGCCTCAACCCGTTCAGGACAAAGCCGAATTTCTCGTGCTCTGTGCCGATGCGCCAGTCGGCCTTTGGCTTGCAGCCTGCCATCATCCACTCGACCAGTTCGGCCCTCGATTCGATGCGCGGGGCGTCTTCGGCGATGTCTTCGGTGGGCGTCGTCATGGTCTTTTGGTCTCTCCCGCCGCTCGCGCGTCACGGCCACATAGGCCTACTCGCGCCAATCGCCAAGCACTGCTTCCCAAAGCGCGAGGGCGGCGACGACCGCGGTCTCCGCGCGAAGGATGCGGGGCCCGAGCGAGACGGGCACGACCTGATCACGCGACCGCAGCATCTCACGCTCTGTGGGTGAAAAGCCGCCCTCAGGCCCGACCAACAGCGCGCCCGACGACCCCTCGCTGGCCTGCAGCACGTCGAGCATGGGCGCTGCACGTCCCTCGCGCCCGCCCCAGGGCTCGTCGTCAGTTTCTCCGGCCTCGTCGCAGAAATACACCGGCCTGCCGGGGTCGAGAGCATCAAGCGCGGCGGCCACGGGCATCGCGTCCTTTACGACGGGCAGGTCCATGCGCTCGGTCTGCTCTGCGGCCTCCAGCGCGATCTTTTGCAGACGATCCGCGCGCACCCGGGAGGCCTGCGTACGCTCGGTCATCACAGGCTGGATCACGCAGACGCCGAGCTCGGTCGCCTTCTCTATCACGAAGTCGGTCCGGGTTTTCTTGAGTGGCGCGAACAGCAGGATCAGGTCCGGCGTGGCGCCTTGTTCTTTCAGCCGCTGTTGCGCCTTGAGCAGCACCGATCGGCCCTCAACCGTGTCGATCACCGCATCCCATTCGCCATCGCGGCCATTGAAGACGCGCACATGGCCCCCGACGCCAAGGCGCAGCACGCGCGTCAAGTATTTCGCCTGCGCCTCATCAAGGGCAGCATAGCCATTGAGGGTCAGGTCGGCGGAGACAAACAGGCGGGGCACGGCGCTCATGCGCGTTCACTGGCCCAGCTTGCCGCTGGTCGCAAGGGAGCAGTCGCGCCGGATACGGAAGAGGCCAGCGATTACAGTAGCTTGGTGACGCCTCGGCGGGTTTCGCCTATATGCGCGCCATGACAGATGAGTCGCACACAAGCGCCGACATGGACGCAGCGGTCGAGAGCGAGACGCCCGCAGCGTCCATCCCGGCCGACAGCGCCCTGCCCCAATGGCTGGCCGGCCTGCCAGACTGGGCGCGCCCCTATGTGGCGCTCTCGCGCTTTGACCGCCCCGTGGGCATCTGGCTGCTCGCCCTGCCCTGCTGGATCGGCCTGGCCTTCACCGCCATCACGGCAGGCTTCAGTTTCTCCGTCATTCTGTGGGCGGTCCTGTTCTTCCTCGGCGCCATCCCCATGCGCGGAGCAGGCTGCACCTGGAACGACATCACCGACAGGGACATCGATGCGAAGGTTGCGCGCACAGCCGCGCGGCCCCTGCCGAGCGGGCAGGTGACGCTCACCCAGGCCGTTATCTGGCTCGTCGCGCAACTCGCGGCAGGTTTCATCGTCTGGCTGTTCCTGCCCCTCGACGCGAAGATCATCGCCTTGCTCGCGATCCCGCTGGTCGTCGCCTACCCGTTCATGAAACGAATCACCTGGTGGCCTCAGGCCTGGCTCGGCATCGTTTTCAACTGGGGCGTCTTCATCGCGGCCGCGACGCTGCAGCATGTCAGCCTGTCGACTGTGGTCCTCTGGCTCGGCCTGGCCTGCTGGACCATCGCCTATGACACCATCTACGCGACGCAGGATATCGAGGATGACAGCCTGATCGGTGTGCGCTCGACTGCGCGGCTGTTTGGCGACAAGGCCGCGCTCGGCGCTTTCGCCTTCCACATCGCTGCCAGCGCGATCATCGCCCTGGCCGCCATCTCTATTGGGGCTGAGCAAATCGGTGCGATCACCGTGCTGGCCTTCCTCGGTCACGGCATCTGGCAGACGCTTCAGCTGCGCGACCGGCGGGACGCCACGGCGCTGGCCATGTTCAAGGCGAATGTCTGGGCTGGCGCGATCCTCGTGGTGGGTTTCACTCTCGCTGCCCTCTTCTGACGCAGCGTCATATTTGAGGCGAGCCGCTTCAAGGTGTAGTTTAAGCCTATGGCCCGCGCGAGACGTCTTCGACCACTGGACTTTTTCACCCCTGAGGAATGGGCGCGCGTGTCTGCGCGTTCAGACCTGATGGGCCTTGGCCTCGTCGTGCATTGCTGGGCGATCATCGCGCTCGCCATGGGCCTCGCCATCTGGCAGCCCTGGCTCATCATCCTGGCCATACCAATCATCGGCGCGCGCCAGCTAGGCCTGGCCATCTTGATGCATGAAGGCGCCCATGGCGGGCTCGCAAAGAATGCGCGGCTCAATGACTTTGTGGGCCAGTGGCTCTGCGCCGCACCGGTGGGCGCCCATCTGAAGGCCTATCGCGGCTACCACCTCCAACACCACAAGTACGCCCAGCAGCCAGAAGACCCCGACCTCATCTTGTCAGCGCCCTTCCCGATCACGCGCGACTCTCTGCGTCGGAAGATCATCCGAGACCTCACGGGCCAAACCTTCTTCAAGCAACGCATCAACCAGTTCGCCAACGCCATGGGGCTCGGCATCCGGCCCGGCAAGGGCGCCGAGAACCGCATTCAGGGCGCGCGCGAAGCGGCTGTGCCGTTTGTCATCACCAATCTGGTTCTGCTCGCCGGGCTCACGCTTGCGGGCCATTGGTGGGCTTACTTCGTGCTCTGGCTGCTGCCGATGGCGACCTGGAATCAGCTGATCACGCGCCTGCGGAACATCGCTGAACACGCCGTCGTGCCCGACAATGAGGACCCGATGCGCCATGCCCGCACGACCTATGCCAGCTGGTGGGAAGGCCTGCTGATCGCGCCCTACTGGGTGAACTATCACTGCGAGCACCACATGTTCATGCACCTACCCTGCTACCGGCTGGGCGAGGCCCATGAGCTGTTGCTCCAGAAGGGCTATGGCCCGTCGATGGAGATCCAGCCCAACTACGCCACCATCCTTGCCGCCGCTTCCAGCAAGCCGCCTGCTGCCGCAGCCGCGGCCTGAGGAGACGTGCGATGGCCGTCAGGAATGTCCTCGGCACCGAGCTAAAGGAATGCGGCACTGACCCGATGACGGGATTTTTTCGGGACGGATGTTGCCGCACAGGGCCGCAGGACGCTGGCATCCATGTGGTGTGCGCCGAGGTCACGGACGCCTTCCTCGACTTCTCGAAACGCCAGGGCAACGACCTGATCACGCCGAAGCCTGAATGGGGCTTTCCGGGCTTGAAGGCGGGTGATCGCTGGTGCCTGTGCGCGGCGCGCTGGAAGGAAGCGCTCGAGGCAGGCGTCGCGCCGCCCGTGAAACTCGAGGCGACGCACGAGAAGGCGCTGACGATTGTCTCGCTTGACGACTTGAAAGCCAACGCCGCCGACTAGAGTGCGGCTCAGGCAGGTAAAGGAGGTCACCCATGTCCATCGTCATCGAAATGGTGTCTGACCTTGCCTGTCCCTGGTGCTGGCTTGGCCTTCGGCGGTTGCAGTCGGCCCGCGCCCAATGCGCTGACGTCGATCTGCAAATCCTGTTTAGACCCTATGAGCTCGACCCGACCATTCCCGCTGAAGGCACCGACTACAAATCCTACATGAAGGCGCGCATGGGCGGCACGGGCAGCGCTGAAGAAGACGCCAAGACAAGCCGGTTCAGGGCCATGCGCACCGCTCTGGAGGAGTTTGGCGCCGCCGAAGGCATCCCGTTCGATTTTGAGGGCATGAATTGGCGCCCCAACACGCTGAATGCCCACCGGCTGGTGCGCTGGGCACAGGGCCAGGACAAGGGCGCCGCCGCGAAGGAAGCGCTGTTCAAGGCCTATTTCTCAGAGCACCGCGACATCGGTGACCACGGCGTGCTCGCCTCCATCGGCGAGGAAATCGGGCTGGAGCGCGACATCATCGAAAAGCTGCTCGCCAGCGACGCCGATATCGACGCCGTACGTCAGGAGGAAGCGGTGTTTCAGCAGATGGGTGTGCGCGGCGTGCCGACCTATATCGGCAACCGCTCAATCGCCGTACAGGGCGCAGAGAGCGCCGAAAAGCTCGCCAAGTTCATCCGCACCCTCGCAGCGCAAGTGCCGCAGGAGCGCCCGCTCGGCACAGCCTAGCTGAGCTGCAAGCGCGCGAGGCGGGCATAGATCCCGCCAGCGTCCATCAACCCATCATGGGTGCCCTCTTCCACGCAGCGCCCATCCTGCACCACGATGATCCGGTCAGCCTGGCGCACGGTCGAGAGGCGGTGGGCGATGACGAGTACCGTTCGGCCCTCTGCGAAATGCTCCAGCGCTGTCTGAACCTTGGCCTCGCTCTCGGCATCGAGCGCGCTTGTCGCCTCGTCCAGCAGAAGGATCGGCGCGTCACGTAGGATCGCGCGCGCGAGCGCGATGCGTTGGCGCTGACCACCGGAAAGGTTTCGACCTGCCTCGCCTACGGGCGCGTCATAACCGCTGGGCAGTTCGGCAATGAAGCCTGCTGCATTGGCGGCCTCAGCAGCGGCCTCTATCTCCGCGTCGCTGGCGCCGAACCGTCCCAGCGCGATGTTGGCTTTCACGTTGTCGTCGAACAGTACAGCGTCCTGAGAGACCAGCGCCATGCTGGCGCGCAGCGCATCCGGATCGATCGCGCGGACATCATGCCCATCGACGCTGACGCTGCCCGCACTTGTGTCGTAGAGGCGTAGTAGCAAGTTGAACACGGTCGACTTGCCCGCCCCGCTCGGCCCCACGAGGGCGACGGTCTCGCCCGGTGCTGCGGCAAAGCTCAGCCCCTGAAGTGCAGGCGTGCCGTCGGGATAGGCGAAGTGCACGTCATGGAATGCAACCTCTCCTCTGGGCTGATCGAAGAGCACAGGGTTCTCTGGCCGCGTAACCGTGCTGGCGACCTCTGTGATGTCGAGCACACGGTCCGCTGCAGCCCCGCCCTCCTGGGCGACGGCATTGATCGAGCCGAGCGCGCGCACCTCCGGGGCCGCCACACCGATCAGGCCGATGACCGCGAGCAGATCGCCAAGCGTGTTCGTGCCCTCGGCGATCCGCCAGGAGACGAAACCGAGCAAGGCTGCGATCGCGATACCGCCGACAACCTCAAGCACGGGATCGACGCCGGCGCGCTGGCTGAGCACCTTCAGGAAAAGCCGCGAGCGCTCCGCAAAGCCCGAGCGAGCCTTGTCCTTCTGGTAGTCCTCAAGCCCGTAGGCTTTTACGATCCGCGCCGACTGCAGACCCTCAGACAGCAGCGCGGTGACCTCACCGATCTGCTTTTGCGCCTTCTTCGAACGCGCGCGGATCGAGTTGCCCAGCGCAATGACGGGTCCAAGCGCGAGCGGATAGACCACCACGATGATCACGGCCAGCTGCCAATCGATCCAGAACAACGCCGCCAGGACGCCAAGGACTGTCGCAAGGCTCTTGGTGAAATTGTTGGCAAAGCGCAGGGCC
>JBCBGD010000115.1:0-7835 GCA_038527085.1 Pseudomonadota bacterium
AAGGCTTTCGCCCTGGCCGAAGAATCCAACGGTCAGACCGCGCAGGCCGAGGATGATTTGCGGCGCGGCGGCCAGATGCAGCCAGAAGCCGAAATCGGAACGCCTCGATGTGCGGTGCGGGTCGCCGGCATCGAGGAAGATCCCGACGGCCAGCGTCGCAAGACCGATCAGCAGGCTGAGCGTGCCGCCCACCAGCAGTCCCGCATCGCCGAAGAAGGCCACGCCCGCATAGGCCGCGCCGGCCAGAGCGAGGGCCAGGACGAACAGGGAGAAGGGAAGGCGGAAGCGGATGAAATAGGCAAGTGCTGCCGCGGCGACCGATCCCGTACCGACGAGGCCAAGATTGCCAACCGCGCGGAAGGATTGGGTGAAGCCGTAGTTTTCGATGTCACGGGCCGCGGACTCGCCAAACAGTGTCGAGCCAAGCACGCCGCACAGCACGCAGAAAGCTGCGCAGAGCACGATAGACGGCAGGAGCAATCGCCGCCGCGCGCAGAAATATTCAGACAAGCCCCAGGCCGCGACGATGGCGGGCGTCAGGATCGCGATAAAGGTCGCAGCCGTCGGCACACCAGCGGGCATGAAAACGCTGCCCGCAAAGGCGAGAATGCCCGACAGGAGCAGGACAAGGCCAATCGAGATGAAAATGTCGTTGAAGTTGGCCAGGAAGCGAAGGCTTTCGCCATCGGCGAGGGAGTCCCCGCCGCGCCGACTTTGAATGAATGTTTCGAACCTGGCCGCTGTCGCTGCGTCGATCACATTGGCCGCCACGGCAGCCTTGAGATCGGAGCGATCAAACATCCAGGACCTCAACGGTCAGGCTGTCATTGGTGTAGACGCAAATGTCCGCAGCGATGCCCATTGCCTTGCGCGCGATTTTCTCAGCGTCGTCTTCGTACTCGAAGATGCCGCGCGCCGCCGCGTGGGCGAAATTGCCGCCAGAGCCGATGGCGACCACGTCATGCTCAGGCGCGAGGACATCGCCTGTGCCCGTGATGACCAGCGTGACCTCGGCATCGGCGACGATGAGCATCGCTTCAAGCTTCTGGAGGTATTTCTCCGTGCGCCAGTCCTTGGCGAGCTCGACAGCGGCGCGCATCAGCTGGCCGGGAAAGCGCTCAAGCTTGTCTTCAAGGCGCTCGAACAGGGTGAAGGCATCGGCCGTGGCGCCCGCAAAGCCTGCGAGGATCTTCCCGCCCGCCAGGCGGCGGACCTTGCGGGCATTGCCCTTCATGACGGTCTGGCCAAGCGAGACCTGGCCATCGCCGACGAGGACGACCTTGCCCGGCTTGCGCACCGCCAGGATCGTCGTGCCATACCATGTGTTCGGATCAGAGTGAGTTATCGACATACGATAAATGTATGGCGGTTTTCGGGAATAACTTCAAGGGGTGCTGTATCGAGCCGAAATTAGCTGGCTTTGCGCAGGCTGCTGGTGCGGCGGCGCGCTTCCCAGTCGCGGGCAAAGGTCAGGAACTCGTCTGCCGGCAGGGCCGGGCTGTAGAGATAGCCTTGGCCATAGGTGCAGCCGCGCTGGCGCAGGAAGCGGGCATGGGTTGCGGTTTCCACGCCCTCGGCCACGGTTTCCAGGCCGAGCGATTCCGCCATGGCGAGGATCATTTCGATGATCGGGCGGGCGGAGTCGTCGCGCTCGAGATTCTGAATGAACTGGCGGTCGATCTTGAAGACGTCGAACTTCATGCGCGACAGGATGGCGAGGTTGGAATGGCCCGTGCCGAAATCGTCGAGCGCCAGGCGCACTCCCATGGCGCGCAGCGGGTCGATGGCGTCCTGGAAACCTTTGGGGTCTTCCACGGCGACGGATTCGGTGATTTCGAGCTCGAGGTATTTCGGTGGCAGGCCGGTTTCTGTCAGCGCCTGGAGCACGATCTCCCTAAACCGGGGATTACGCATCTGCACGGGCGAGACGTTGACGGCCACGCTGAAAGTCAGGCCGTCCTGCAGCCAGCCGACGGCGGCCTCACATGCGCCTTTCAGGATGAGCTGGCCGATGTCGTCGATCAGCCCGGTTTCCTCGGCCACGGGAATGAACGCGCTTGGCGGGACAGACCGCCCGCCAGGGCGTTGCCAGCGCGCCAGGGCCTCGCACCCGCGGATGCGGCCTGTGCGCAGGTCCAGTTTCGGCTGGAAGAAGGGAACAAACTCACCCGCGCTGATCGCCTCGCGGATTTCAGCCTCCAACTGGACCCGGCCCTTGGCGAGCCTGTCGAGACGCGGCGCATAGAACCGGAAGCCCCTCTTGCCTTCCTCGCGCACGCTGCGCAGGGCGGTTTCGCCGCGCCGGATGAGGTCGTTTGTGGCCTGGCCATCTTCGGGGATCATGACGACCCCGCCGGACAGGCCGAGCGAGACCTGGTAGCCGCAAGCCTCGACCGGCGGGACAAAGGCGCTGCGCAGGGCGCGGGCAATCTCCGACGCCTGGGCGCGACCGCCAAGCTGCGGCACCACAAGGAACAGGGAGTCGCCCCAGGGCTGGGCGAGGACAATGCCGGTCGTGTCAATGCTGCCAGCCTCGCCAAGGCGCTTCAGCTCGGTTTCGATCCGGCCAACCGTCTGGTTGAGCAAGACGTCGCCGACCACGCTGCCAAAGGTTTCGCAGGCGCGATCGAAATGGTCGACATCCAGACAGAACAAGGCCGCAGGGTGATCGAAATCCGCGCGCTCTACGGTGGCGGACAGCTCCCGCATCAGGGCGCTGAAATTCGGCAGGCCGCTCATCGGATTGGTGAACGCCTCCTTGCGCAAATTGTCCGCTTCCCGGCGCACGCTGGTCACGGCGCGGCGCATGGAGACGTTCATCTCGCGCAATTCGGTGAAATCGGTGCGAATGGAGAGGTCTTCCGCGTCGGCGTCCCCCAGCCTGAGCGCATCGGCCGTGTTGATGATTTCGCGCACGCCGCGGGTCACACGGCCTGAGAAGAAATGCCCGATCACGGCAGCCGCACCGCACGCGATCAGCATCAGAGCGAGGATACCCCAGGTCGGGATCGACAGTTCGCCAGTAACAAGCCGGCTGGTTTCCACGGTGCCGATGGCTTCGCCGTAGTGCAGGATCGGAACCTCATGGACCAGAGCCTTGTCTTGCATACCGCGCGAACTCGCCACCAGCACCTCGTCAGCGGTGCGCACGACAATGTCGGCGGGCGCGAAGGTGTGGATGGTTGAACTGACATGGTCCATCCGCGCGGCGGCAAAGTCGCTGGAGATGATCTGGGCGATGCGTTCAGCTTCGGCCTTTGACGCACCGAGGGCGCGAAACTCAACGGCTGCGAGGGATACGGCCAGAAACAAGAGCGACATGAACAGCGCGAGGGAGACCGCTGCCAGCGGCAGCGCCCAATTCAGGCTGACGCGTTTCAGCAAGCTCGGAGAATGTACTGCCTCAGCCACGATTGCGGGTGCCTCTCCGTCCCAGTTGCAGTGTGCGCGATGGTCGGGGTTAGCACACAAGATTTGGAATTCGGTTAAGAGGAGGTGAGCCCAAGCGCCGTGGTGAGTTAGAGCCCTGTTAAGACGTGCCTTCCTTCATGCTGGCGGCCATCGCTTCGGCCTGTTCCGGCGAGATGCCGAGCGCGTCGAGCAAGGGCCCGCCGAGGTCCTCGTTCCAGCTGTGGGGCGGGCCGACGGTGATGCCGCCATCGACGAGGAATTCACCACCTGTGACAAAGCTGGCCGCGTCACTGGCCAGGAATGCAGCCATGTTCGCAATGTCGGTGCCTGAGCCCGTTCGCCCGGCCGGCTGCATGGCGCCGCCTTTCTGCGCCACGAATTCCGCCATCTGGTCGGCCTGTTCGCGCGACAGGCCAAGGGACGCCCCGAAGATCGACGTGGCGATGAAGCCCGGCAGGATCGCGTTCACCCGCACCTTGTGCTTGGCCAGTTCCGCGGCGGCGAGTTTGGAAAAGTGTGCCACGCCCTTTTTGCAGACGGAGTACACAATCGGGGCATAGCCCGCGCACACCGCGCTGACAGAGGAGGTGTTGATCACGCTGCCGCCGCCGCGCGCCTTGAAATACGGCAGGGCAAGGTGCGTGCCCATGAAGACCGATTTCAGGAGCAGAGCGACGGTCTGGTCGAAGCCGTCTGGATCGAACTCCTCAACACCGCCGGGTGTGCCGCCGTGGCCGGCATTGTTGAACAGGACATCAAGCCCGCCAAAGGCATCGTCACAGGTCTTGAAGGCGGCTTCGAGGTGGTCGCGATTGGTCACATCGCAGTGGGCAAAGCGCACGGCCTCGTCGCCAAAGCGCTCTTCCAGAGCAAAGCCTTTCTCGTCCTGAATGTCAGCGGCGACCACGCGCGCGCCTGCCTCCACGAAGACCTCGACGCTCGCCAATCCGATTCCACTGGCAGCGCCCGTGATCAGCGCCGTCTTTCCGCTCAAATCGACCATATCTTCCTCCCGGGTGTTGTTGTTTCCCTACAGCAGCCGCCTTCCTTTGCGGCCGGTCAAGCCCAAAACGCCTTGACCGGCCTGCGGGAATTGCGCGAGATCGCCTCGCGCTCCGGGCGAGCGCTTGTCCGCCACCGGAGGTCCCATGCGTTTGATTCCATTGGCCGTTTGCGCCGCAACCCTGCCTGCCATGGCAGAGGCCCAGCTTGTCGAGGAAGTGCGCGTTGGCGTGCTGCAGCACAATATCTGTGTGATCGACTGCAAGAACGCCAACAAGGAAGACGGGCCCACCGTGGAGGGCGAGCTGGTCTTCGCCTCGCCGGGCGTCTTTCGCTACATCCTGTCGCCGCGGCCCTACGCCATTGCGTCGATCAACACGGCGGGCGACACCAGCTATGGCGGCGCTGGCCTGGTCTGGAATTTCGACTTTGCCGAGGGCTGGTCTCTGGAACCCAGTCTTGGCTACGTCATCCATGACGGCGCGAATGAAAGCCCGTTCCCACAGGGCTCTCCCGAATCTGAGGTGTTTGCCAACGAGAATGTCTTCCTCGGTTCTGACGATCTCTTCCGCACGGGCCTCGCGCTGAACCGCGATTTCGGTGAGAACTGGGGCGGCCAGTTGGTCTATGAGCACCTCAGCCACGGCCAGATCCTTGGCGATGGCCGCAACCAGGGTCTCGATAGCGCAGGGGTGCGGATCTACTACCGGTTTGGCGAATAACGCCACGTCGCCCTTGCTTTGCGCGGCCTGTCGGTAAACCATCCCTCCAAAGGCAACAGACCTTGGGAGGATACGGGCAATGGCGAAAAAGCACGTTGCGATCATTGGCGCGGGCCTGGGTGGCCTGACGGCGGCCATCAAGCTGCAGGAAGCCGGGCACAGCTTCACCCTTCTGGAGAAGAACCCGCGCGTTGGCGGAACCTGGCACCAGAACACTTACCCCGGATGCGCCTGCGACGTGCCCGTCGCGCTTTACCAGCTCTCCTTCGCCCAATCGATGAACTGGACGAGGCTCTACCCCCAGGCCGAGGAGATACAGGCCTACGCCGAGGAAATCGCCGACCGCTACCAGCTGCGCCCGCACCTGCACCTGAATGAAGGTGCCGCCTCAGCAGTCTGGGATGAAGCTTCGAAGAAATGGACCGTGACCAGCACGACAGGGCGCGCGTTCGAAGCCGACGCTGTGATCGGCGCGCTCGGCCAGCTGAACCGGCCGCAATGGCCAGACATCAAAGGCATGGACAGCTTTGCCGGGCCGAAGATCCATTCAGCCGAGTGGGACCATTCAGTCGACCTGAAGGGCAAGCGCATCTGTATCGTCGGATCTGCCGCGAGCGCCGTTCAGATCATCCCCGAGCTTCAGAAGACCGCCGATCACCTCACAGTCTTCCAGCGCACGCCCAACTGGGTGATCCCGCGCAATGATCGCCCGGTCCCGCCTGAAGAGCTGGCCCTGATGATGACCAATCCCGACATGGCGGTCAGCCTCGGCGAGCGGAACCGCCAGCTGATCTTCGACAATGCCGACACCTTCTTCTGGCAGGCCTTCGAGTGGACGCCTGAAGGGCGCGCGGCCTTCACCCGACAGGCGATGGACCAACTCGAAGCCCAGGTGCCCGACCCTGAACTCAGGGCGAAGCTGACGCCGGACTATCCGATCGGGTGCAAGCGCATCCTGATCACCGACGACTACCTGCCGGCCATGTGCGAGGACAATGTCAGCCTGGTCACCGATGGCATCGCCGAAATCACGCCTGAGGGCATCCGCACCCTGTCCGGAGACTTGCACGAGGCTGACGTGCTGGTCTTCGCCACGGGCTTTGAGACCACCGGTTGGAAATGGAGCGTTGATGTGGTCGGCGCCTCGGGCAAGCATCTCAATCAAGTCTGGGCCGACCACCCCGAGGCCTATCGGGGCGTGACCGTGGCAGGCTTCCCCAACCTCTTCGTGCTCTACGGGCCAAACACCAATCTCGGCCACAACTCGATCACCTACATGCTCGAGCGCCAGGTGGAGTACACCGTGAAGGCTCTGGAAGCCCTCAATGAGGCGGGCGCAGACGCCATGGCGCCGAAGCCTGAGGTGCAGAGCGCCTGGAACCGCGAGGTGCAACGCACGCTGGAAGGCACGGTCTGGGCCGATCCGCATTGTTCCAGCTGGTACAAGAACGAGAACGGGCTGATCACCCAGAACTGGAGCGGGAACTGCAGAGAGTTCGCGGAAGCGCTGTCTGAGGTGAAGCTGGACGATTACGAGCTGGTCTAGGCCGGCTCAGGGAATGAAGACGGTGTAGACGATCTCGGCTTCGGCATCGAAGACGCCGTCGGCCAGGTCCACGTTTCCGGAATTGTAGCGGTAGCGGAAATCGAAGCGCACGGACTGATCGGCCAGGCTGCCGCGGCTGGCGGCCGTGCGCTGGTTCCCGCGAAACACAGGGCGCGGCGTGGTGAAGTTTGAGAACCGCCGACCGTTCATGCGTCGTCCGCCGGTCACGCCCCCGGAATGGGGAAACTGCGCCGCGCTGCCGAAGGGCAGTCCGTCATCGCCTGCCACGGTCACGCCATCGAAATAGGCGCGCATGCGGTTCATCTGGTCGGGCGTGGTGTCGCCGAGAGGGGTGGCGACGCCATCGATCGAGAACGGCACGTTTGAGGCGACATAGAAGCTGGAGAAGATCTCCATCCGGCGCGTATTGATATCGCTGTTGTTGCGCAGCCGGAAGGCGGAGAACGTGTCATTGGCGTCCATCACGCCATTGCCGTCAAAGTCCGTTGTGAAGCCGCCGCCGACAACGCGCTGCACCCGCAGGGGCGCGCCTTGCTCGTCGGCGACCGTGTTGTCGAAATAGGTCAGTGAGCCGGTCACCACCGTGTGCACATCGCTGCCGATAAGGTCTGTGTCGCCAGAGGTCGCTGCAGAGGTGCCCGTGCCCGTGTCGATGATGAAGTCCGACACGATGGGCGCGTTGCCAGAGCTGTCAGACGCCCACACGGCGACCATGCCCTGGACGCGGAACGCCGGGCTGTCGGTAATATCCGCCGCTGCCCCCGGTGCGCTGGTCAGCATCAAGGCTGTTATGGCACCGAGGGCGAAGAAACTCTGCACACGCATGGGTCGTGCCCCTCTCAGCCTGCCGTTAGATCAGACACGTTCTTAGAATTCGTATGTGTACGGCAGAAAATCTCCCGCCGCCGGTTAACCATGCCTCGCGCGCCTGCTCCCGTCTTGCCAAACCGCCACGAACATGCGCCTTTGCGCGGCTTCGAGAAAGCTGAGCGGAGAGGCCGGTATGTCAGGTGTTGTGGTTGTCGGCGCCCAGTGGGGCGATGAGGGCAAGGGCAAGATCGTCGACTGGCTGAGCCACCGCGCGGACGTCATCGTGCGCTTCCAGGGTGGGCACAATGCTGGCCACACACTTG
>JBCBGD010000116.1:0-7783 GCA_038527085.1 Pseudomonadota bacterium
CGATCCCAAGAAGATGACCTCGACCTATGTGCGCATCCCGGAACTGGCCGACGTGCCCTATGCGGTGCAGATGGAACCGGCCCAGGTGGTGGAATACTACTCCTCCTAAGCGCCGAACTCATCCTGAGCGAAGACGAAGGATGCGCCACATGCGGCGGCCATGGTTCGTCTCCGCTCACCATGAGAGCAAAACGCGCTGAAACTGTTGAGCTTTCGGAAAAGCCCTGCCACGCTGGCGGGGCTTTTTTTAGTTGGAGTCCTGATGACCCACCCTTCCATCAAATCCGTGCGCAAGGCGCTTATTGCCGAGCCCGGCGAACCCTTTGTTCTCTCCGAACGCGCCACGCGCAATGAGGCCTTGTTCGAGGACAAGAAGGAGGCGCGCGCAAGCCTGACGCAGGACGCCGCCGCCATTGATGAATTGCAGGACAAACTCTATGCGGAAGGGACGCGGTCCCTGCTGCTGGTGCTCCAGGGCATGGATTGCGCGGGCAAGTCGGGCACCATCCGCAAGGTTTTCGCGCTGACCTCGCCGCTGGGCATCAAGATTCGCGCCTTCAAGGCCCCGAGCAAGACCGAAGCTGCGCGGGACTATCTCTGGCGTGTGCACCAGGACGTGCCGCCCAAGGGCCATATCGGCATCTTTGACCGCTCTCACTATGAGGATGTGCTGGTGGTGAAGGTCCGCGAATTTGCGCCACCGGACGTGGTCGAGCAGCGCTACGACCAGATCAACCAGTTCGAGAAACTGCTGCACGACACGGGCACACGTGTCCTGAAATGTATGCTGCACGTGGGCTATGAGGAACAGGGTGAGCGGCTGCAGGAACGCATCACCGAGCCCCACAAGCGCTGGAAATTCAATCCCAGTGACCTGGAGGACCGCCAGCTCTGGGGCGACTTCATGGGCGCCTATGAGACCGCCATACAGCGCTGCTCAACGGGCCACGCGCCCTGGTACATCATCCCCGCAGACAGCCGCACCCGGCGCAACGCCATGATCGCCCGCCTTGTGCGCGGCGCCCTGGAAGACATGGCCCCCGACTGGCCCCAGCCCGACCCGCCGCTGCGGCTGGAGGACTTTGATTTCGGGTGATGGCCGTTTGCCATTCGAGGCGTGGCAAACGAAGGTATTTCTCCAACAAAGGAGCCCGGCCATGGCAAACAGACTGGCGCTCGGCCTTGCGGTGATATGCGCCTCGGCCTGCACAGCGCGCGGCGTGGACGCTCCCCTGGCATTGGAAAGCGGCTATGCCGCGCGCGAGGCGGCGATGATGGAGGCGACAGACCAGTGCGGGCCCGAAGCATTGACCGGCTCTGTTCCTGCCTGGATCGCAAACACAGTCGCTGTGGTGGCTGACGGCCCCTTCCGCCCGGTGTGTGCACGCCATGACGCCTGCTATCGGCTGGGCGAGCAATCCCAGTCCTGGTGCGATGACCGCATGCGCGACGAGATGCAGGCGATCTGCGACAGCGGCAACGCGACCGCGACTTACAGCGTACCGGTGATCGGCCCGTCCCTGTGCCGGTTCCATGCCGGGGCCTACTACCAAGCTATCAATTCCACTTATGGCGGTTTTGCCTATGGCGGTGCCCCGGGCGGTGAGATCTCAGATGTGCGCACGCAGGCCATTGATGCGCGCATTGGGCGGGACGAACTGCGCGTTTGTGCTGATGTGCACAATCCGACGCTGCTCATGCAGGAATACGATCTGGAACTGCGCCATAGCGATGGTCGCCTGATCGACCGTGAGCCAGACCTGCACGAAGAGAACATCAGGGCTGGCGAGACCGAGACGCTTTGTGTGAGCACGGAGCTGGACCCGCGCTGGAGCGCTGAGAATACCGGCGACACTCTCCGCCTCTCCCTTCGCGCCGACACACCGGAAAGCTTTGCCTTCGTGAATGACATGGTCGTGGTGGATACGGTGGAGGTGGCTCTGAATGAGTGACGGACATGGCCTGGTCGAGAGCCTGACGCTCCTGTCAGAACGCGAAATCGATCCCACAGGGCCGATTTACGTGCGCCTGTTCAAGGACCATCCCGAACTGGAAGCCGAGTTCGTCATGGACATTGATGGTGGGGTACGCGGCTCCATGCTGAGCCAGGCCTTTGACGTGCTGATAGACCTTGCGGAAGGCGAAGGCCGTTTCGCCGAAACGATCCTCACCACCGAACGCCAGAATCACGAGGGCTATGGCGTCCCGCCCGATACGTTTTTCCTTTTTCTCTCCACCATCCGCGACTGGGCGCGCGAGTCGCTGGGCGGAGAGTGGACGCCTCAGATGGAGGCGGATTGGGCTGATGTGCTGGCGCAGGCGGAAACAGTCTCGGCCTAACCCGCCGCCTTGGCTGCGCGTTTGCGCTCGTGGGGGTCGAGGTATTTCTTGCGCAGGCGGATGCTTTCGGGCGTGACCTCGACCAGCTCATCATCGGCGATGTAGGCCAGCGAGCGCTCCAGCGTCATCTGTAGCGGCGGGGTGAGGCGGACGGCCTCGTCGCTGCCTGAGGCGCGCACGTTTGTCAGCTTCTTGCCCTTCAACACGTTCACGTCGAGGTCGTTGTCGCGCGTATGCTCGCCGATGATCATGCCCTGGTAGACCTTGTCGCCGGGGTGGATCATCATCGGCCCGCGGTCCTCCAGGTTCCAGAGGGCAAAAGCCACCGCCTCGCCCTTGTCCATGGCAATGAGCACGCCCGTGTGGCGGGACTGGATCTTGCCTTTGTAGGGCGCATATTCGTGGAACACCCGGTTCATGATCGCCGTGCCGCGCGTGTCAGTAAGCAGTTCGCCCTGGTAGCCGATGAGGCCTCGCGTCGGGGCGTGGAACACCATACGCGTGCGGCCTGCCCCAGACGGTTTCATCTCCAGCATTTCGCCCTTGCGCTCGGAGAGTTTCTGCACCACCGCACCGGAATGCTCATCGTCCACATCGATGACAACTTCCTCGACCGGCTCGAGGCGTTCGCCGTTCCCGTCCTCCTGAAAGACGACTTGAGGGCGCGAGACGCCGAGTTCAAAGCCCTCGCGGCGCATGGTCTCGATCAGCACGGCCAGCTGAAGCTCGCCGCGGCCGGACACGATAAAGGCTTCTGCCTCGGCGCTGCGCTCCACCTGCAGGGCGACGTTGCCGGCGGCTTCCTTCTGCAGGCGGTCCCAGATGACGCGCGAGGTGACGTGCTTGCCTTCTGTGCCCGCAAGCGGGCTGTCATTCACGCGGAACGTCATGGAGATGGTCGGCGGGTCGATGGGTTGGGCCTCAATCGGCTCGCTGACAGCCGGATCGACCAGCGTGTCGGCCACATTCGCCTTGGTCAGGCCCGCAATGGAGACGATGTCGCCCGCCATGGCTTCGTCGATTGGCACACGCTCCAGCCCGCGAAAGGCGAGCACCTTGGAGACACGCCCTGTTTCGATCACCTCACCATCACGCGACAGGGCCTTGATCGTCTGGTTCGGCTTGACCGCCCCACTGGCCACGCGGCCTGTCAGGATGCGGCCGAGAAAGTTGTCTGCACTGATCGTGGTGGCCAAAAGTCGAAAAGGGCCCTCGTCCACCTTGGGCTGTGGCACGTGGGAGGTCACCATCTCGAACAGGGCGTCCATATTGTCCGTCGGGGCGTCATAATCGGTCGACATCCAGCCATTCTTGGCAGAGCCGTAGAGGATCGGGAAGTCGAGCTGCTCGTCCGTAGCATCGAGATTGGCGAAGAGGTCGAACACCTCGTTGATCACCTCGTCAGGCCGGCTTTCCGGCTTGTCGATCTTGTTCACGGCCACGATGGGGCGAAGGCCGACCTTCAGCGCCTTGCCGACCACGAACTTGGTCTGGGGCATCGGCCCCTCAGCGGCATCCACCAGCACGATGGCGCCGTCCACCATGTGCAGGATGCGCTCGACCTCGCCGCCAAAATCGGCGTGGCCCGGTGTGTCGACGATGTTGATGCGCGTGTCGCCCCACACGACGCTGGTCGTCTTGGCGAGGATGGTGATGCCGCGCTCCTTTTCCAGATCGTTGGAATCCATCATCCGCTCTGCTGTGGCCTCGTTTTCACGGAACAGGCCGGACTGTTTCAGCAGTTCGTCCACGAGGGTTGTCTTGCCATGGTCGACGTGGGCGATGATGGCGATGTTGCGGAGCGATGTGGGCTCTGTCATGGGGCGCGCTTTCCGGGCGGGGTCTGGGAGTGTTGCGGCGCACATACACGGGGCTGGGGGGCTTGGCCATGGGGCGCGGCAGCTTGCTGCAGCGCTGGGCTTGCCAGTTGCTCTGAACGGGCAAGCTAGGCTAGGCGCAACCAGTCTTATCGGGAGATCGCCGCATGGCCTCGAAACTCTGTCTTTTCAGTGCCTTGTGTGCAGCCTTGGCCGCCCCAGCGTTTGCCGAAACGCCGAGTTTCTATCTCGACATCACCGCAGGCAGCGCCCTGATCGACCGGGGCGAGGAACTGGCCGAGACCGTGATCGAAAGCGCGATTGGCATTGAACAGGACATCGGCCCTGGCACAGCTTTTTTCGAGATTTACCGCATCTCACCGACGGGCGACGATGATGGTGCTTTCGCCGAGGAGGTGGATTTCGGCATCGGTTACGGCTTTCAGGCCGGCAGCCATGACATCACTCTTGGCGCGGCCTACCTGACCTTTCCGGGCGAGGCAGATGAACACAGCCTTGAGCTGACGGGCGAGGTTGCCTTCGACGCGCCCCTGACCCCTGTCTTATTCGGCTTTTATGATGTCGATCTGGAGGACTACGGCCTCGAGGCGACGGCAGGCCCATCATGGGCCGTGTCAGACTGGGAGACCTACGCCCTCGCTCGCCTCGGTACGGTCCAGCCAAAGGAAGGCGCCAGTTGGACCTTTTATGGCGCGGAGGTCGGCGCGGCGCGTCCGCTTGCCAATGGTGTCGATCTTTCAACCAGCCTGCGCTGGGAACAAAGCGATGAAGATCTCTTCGCCAGAGATGTCGAGGAGGGTGAGATCACGCGATTCACCGACAATGGCCTCGCCTTCAGGATCGGCCTCACCTTCACACGCTAAGGGCTTGGCGAACCGCGCTTGACGCGCGCCAGTCAGCCGGCCCAATTGCGTCGGAACGAGAAAGGCGACGCCATGGCACGTCAGACGCGTGATCAGTCAGATTATGACGATTGGGACGGCGTGCTGAAGGGCTTTGCGGCGTTGTCAGTCCTGCTCGACAACAAGTTCAAACTGCCCTTCATTCCCGCGCGCTTCGGCCTAGATCCCATACTCGGCCTGGTGCCCGTACTCGGTGATGGCATTACTGCAGTGATGGGCCTCTATGCGCTCGTGGTGGCCCAACGCGAAGGGGTCCCCCTTTGGGGCAAGATCAGGATGGTCTGGAACATTCTTCTGGACTTCGCGCTCGGTGCGATCCCGCTTGTCGGAGATCTGTTCGACTGGGCGTTCCAGGCCCACGCAAAGAACCTCGATATCCTCGAGCGCCATGTCAGCAAACGCCAGGCGTGGGCCGCAGAGGCCGCCGCGAAGGCCGCGCGCAATTGATCAGCTCCAAGAGATCACCCGACATGCAGGAATCTGAACGCCTAAAATCTGAGGCGCGCGCCCGCAGGTTGACGCGCTCAAAAACGCTGCCAGCGGCTTGAAAAGCTACTCCGCAGCAGGCGCAGCTGAGCTTTCGTCGCTCGCCGCTGGCCCGGTGGCTTCGTCTTTCGCCGAATGCCCGCGCGCGAGAGTCTTCATCACACCGTCACTGTCGCTTGCGGCGGTTTCGTTGTCTGCCGTCTCACGTCTCTTGTACGTCCGGCGTTTGCGAGGCTTGGGCGCGTCTTCACTGGCCTCCTCGCCATCGATCACCTTCAAGGGATCGGCGCTGCTGGTCTCTTCAGACGCGCTTTCGTCAGCCTCGTCCTTGTCCTTGCCACGGCGTGAGCGCGATCGGCCTCGCGAGGCGGACTCAGACTTCTCTTTCTTCTCTTCGGAGGTCTCGTCGCCCGTGTCGTCCTCAGACTTGGCTTCAACCTCTTCACTTGCCTCATCGCTCTGGTCGTCGCGGTCGCGCTTGGGCTTTTCCTTCGGCTGCATGGCCGCGAGCAGGCGCTGGTAGTGTTCCGCATGCTGAAAATACGCTTCGGACATGACCCGGTCGCCGGAGGTCTGGGCATCACGGGCGTACTGAAGGTATTTGTCGAGCACCTGCTGGGCCGACCCGCGGATCTTTACGTCCGGTCCATTGCTTTCAAAATGCCGGTTGGGGTTGTTTCCCCCACCGCCAGACCGACGGTTACGACCGCGTTGGCGCTTCATGTCAGCTTCCCTGATCTTGGCCTGGCTCATCAGAGGCAGGCTTGTCTATCCACGCACCGCCCCCCTTGGGCCCCGTCGTGACGAGATTGTGTGCGGGTGTCGCTTGAAGCGGAGACAGCAAGTCCCCTGCCAGCAACAGGTGTGGATTACCGCGTTGCGACGCGTTCGCCAAGCCCTGGTGTGCCTTTGACCTGTGAAAACCAGTAATTGTTGCGATTTTGTCGTTGTTAGTTTGTCGCCTTTGACCGCAGACGTGCCGCAATGGCGCGATCATTGCCGCCAAGGTCCTTACGCCGGCCAATCACTTCAAACCCAGCGCGCTCTAGAATGTCGGTTACTGTTCGATCCTGATCGAAGCCGATCTCGAAAACCACTACTGCACCAGGCTTCAGTCTCTGCGCGCCGAGCAAGATGATCTCCCGATAGGCCCCAAGCCCATCTGCTCCACCATCAAGAGCGAGGCGAGGATCATGGTCTCGCACCTCTGGCGCGAGGTCCTCTATCACCGACGAGGCGATGTAAGGTGGATTCGATACAACCAGATCAGCGCCCTGCCAGGCATCGGTTTCAATCCAGCTCTGTTGGCGAATCTCCACGCGATCCTCCAGACTGACAATCTGGGCATTCTCTCGTGCTAATGCTGCTGCGCCCGCGTCGAGGTCCAGCCCGACGCCGCGTGCTTCTGGCCGATGCTTGAGCAATGCAAGCAGCAGGCAGCCTGTGCCGGTTCCAAGATCAGCAATCGCGACAGGCTTGTTTTCGAGAAGGAAATCGAGCGCAAGATCGACCACCACCTCGCTGTCAGATCGGGGGACGAGTGCGCGCGCATCGGTCTTCAGCGTGAGACCGTAGAATTCGGTCTCACTGAGAATGTGCGCAAGCGGTTCTCGCTCAGCCCTGCGCTTTAGAAGTGTGTCGAGTTTCGAGGCGAGGCCCGGGGGCGGCGAATCATGGCTACGCGCGATCAACGCCGCAGTGTCTGCCTGGAGCATATGAGCAAGCAGCAGGCGCGCTTCCAGCTTTGCCTCGTCTATGCCCGCATCCGTCAGGCGGCGCTGGGCCCAGCAGTGCACCTTGCCGATGGTCGCGCTCAAGCGTCCTCACCCAGCGCGGCGAGCTTGAGGGCCTGATCCTCTGCGCGCAGGGCATCAATGATGTCGCCGAGCGCATCGCCCGCGATGATCTTGTCGAGATTGTGCAGGGTGAGGTTGATGCGATGGTCGCTGACGCGGCCCTGTGGATAGTTGTAGGTGCGGATTTTCTCGGACCGGTCGCCCGAGCCGACCTGGTCCTTGCGCGCCTCGGCCCGCGCCTTGTCTTTCTCTTCACGCTCGCGCTCATAGAGCCTGATCTTCAGCATCTCCATCGCCTTTTCGCGGTTCACATGCTGGGACTTTTCAGAGCTGGTCGCCATAATGCCTGTGGGCAGGTGGGTGATGCGCACGGCGGAGTCGGTCGTATTCACGTGCTGGCCGCCGGAGCCTGACGCGCGCA
>JBCBGD010000117.1:0-7770 GCA_038527085.1 Pseudomonadota bacterium
GGCCCGCCAATTCCTCGCGGTCATAGGAGCGCGCCAGGTAGCGCAGCGGGATCCAGTCAAGGTCGCCATAGTCGCCATTGATGCGCCCTGCCAGCGAGTCGAGCTGCAGGCGAAGCTGCCTGTATTCTTCCACCTTGCTGCGCGAAGGCGGCGCAATCTGCGTGACCGACACCTTGCCGTGGAGGTCGGGGAAATCGTCGAACAGCTTGCCAACCGCCTCGAACCGCTCCGGCAGGCCCTTGGAATAGTCCATCCGGTCGACGCCAATGACGAGCGAGCGCCCGCCAAGGAAGCGCCCGATCCGCTCGGCCGCGATCTGTGCCGTCTCTGACCGAGCAGCCGCAGCAAATCCTTCGGCATCGATCCCGATCGGGTAGCAGGCCACTTTCACGCGCGTGGCGAACACTTCGACAATATCGTCTTCGACCAGTGTGCCTTTGCAGTCCTCCACGAGGTAGCGAATGAAATTGTGCTGGTCCTGCTTCGACTGGAAGCCGAGGACGGAATAGCTGCACATCGCCCGCGCAATCCACTGGTGCTCAGGCAAGGCGCGGAACATCTCGGGCGGCGGGAAGGGGATGTGAAGGAAGAAGCCAATAGCACCTTCCCAGCCCGACCGGCGCAGATAGTCGCCCATCAGCAGGAAGTGATAGTCATGGACCCAGACCGTGTCGCCCGGTTCGAGCCTGTCTGAAACCATCCTGGCGACCTTCTGGTTGACTGCGGCGTAGGTTTCGAAGGCGTCTGAGTCGAAGGAGGCCAGGTCAATGCGGTAGTGGAAAATCGGCCACAGTATCGAGTTGGAATAGCTCAGATAATAATCGTGATGTTCTTTCTCGGTCAGGTCGGTGAGGACGAACTCCACCCCGTCATCCCTGACCACCTCCACGCCCCGCGGCGCCTCGGACACGACCTCGCCCGACCAGCCAAACCAGATGCCTCCGGTGGATTTCAGCGATTCCCAGACCGCAACAGCGAGGCCGCCTGCGCGCGCTCGTGGGTCGGCAGCGGTGCGATTGGAGATTGCGATCAGTCGTCCCATTTTGCCCTCATCATGCGTCAAGACTTCAATCTAGGCGCGTTTGGCTCTGCTTCCGATCAATTATTTCTAGCCCTCCGTCACGGCGCGGCGACGGCCAAGCCTGATCCTCTGCCAGAAGCGCTTGTGCTCGGGGGCGGGCAGGGGCTGGAGGTTTTCGACGAAGTCCTCCGCGCAGGCGCGCCAGCTGTAGCCCTGGGCATATTCCCGGCACCGCGCGCGATCGAGCTCAAGGCAGTCCATGGCCGCCTCTTTCAGGCTGTGCTCATCCTTTGCGATCAGTCCTGCACCAGAGCCCGGGATCACGTCGCGCGGCCCGGTTGCGTCAAAGGCGGCGACGGGTGTGCCCGAAGCCATCGCCTCCAGAACGACAAGGCCGAACGTGTCGGTCAGGCTGGGAAAGACAAAGACGTCCGCGCTGGCGAAGGCCTTGGCGAGGTCGTCGCCGAAGAGCGAGCCAGTGTAGGTGGCTTCCGGGTACTTTGCCTGGAGCGCTTCGAGATGGGGGCCATCGCCGACGACGACCTTCGAGCCTGGCAGGTCGAGATTGAGAAAGGCCTCAATGTTTTTCTCGACCGCGACCCGTCCGACATTGATGAAGATAGGTCGGGGCAGACCGGCGAAGGGGTCGCCCTCCGCGCCAGCTTCAATCCGCTTTGAAGGATGAAAACGCTCGGTATCGACCCCGCGCGACCACGCCACCGTGTTGGAGAAACCGCGCGCGCTCAGCTCCTGCACCATGGACGGCGTCGGCACCATCACCTTGCCGGAGTATTTGTGAAACCAGCGCACGAAGCTGTAGCCCCAGCTGACCGGAACGGGCATGCGCGCCGAGACGTATTCCGGGAACCGCGTGTGGTAAGCGGTCGAGAAGGGGTGCTTCAGCCGTATGCACATCGCGCGGCCCGCCATGCCGAGCGTGCCTTCGGTGACGATGTGCACCGCGTCAGGTTCGAACTCGTGGAATCGGTCCTCGATCTTGCGCCGCGCAAACAGGGCCAGTTTGATCTCCGAATAGGTCGGCAGAGGGATGGTGGGGAAGCCATCTGCTGGCGAGACGATCTCCCACTCATGGCCCATGGCTTCGGTCTCTGCGATGACACGCTTCATCGTGGTCACCACGCCGTTCACCTGCGGCGTCCATGCATCCGTGATGAGCATGATTTTCATGGCGGCCTCGCCGATAACCGAATATCTTTTCGGGGTATAAAGGAATGCGGGGCGATGCAAACCTCAAGACAAGGGCTTGCCCGCCGATAGGGAGAGACGACGCCATGCCTGACAGTGCCCCCGCTATGACTGATACGTCTTCGCGCGATTGGGACCATCTGGACGATCTGAAGTTCGTCGATGAGGAGGCCCATGTGGCCGAGCTCATGGAAGGATTTGTCGGCGAGGAGGCACTGCGCGCGAGCGCCTTGCGACGCGGGCTTGAGATCGTTGAGACCGCCCGTCGCGTGGGCCGGCGCAAGGGCATGATGGAGAGCTTCCTGGAGGAGTTCGGCCTGTCCAACTCCGAAGGCCTCGCCCTGATGTGCCTTGCCGAGGCGCTTCTCAGAGTGCCCGATGCCGAAACCCGCGACGAACTGATCGCTGAAAAGATCCGCTCGGGCGACTGGGGCAGCCATCGCGGCCAGTCGGAAAGCTGGCTGGTCAACGCCTCGACCTGGGGCCTGATGCTGACAGGCCGGGTGATTGGACCGCCCAAGGCAGCGCGCAAAGGACCTGCAGCGCTTGTCTCCTCTCTGGTGCGCGAGAGCGGTGAGCCTGTGATCCGCGCGGCGATGATGCAGGCCATGCGGATTATGGGCGAGCAGTTCGTGCTCGGTCGCACAGTAGAAGGCGCGATGAAGCGCGGCGCGCGGATGGTGGCGCGCGGCGAGGCGGCCCATTTCAGCTTCGACATGCTCGGCGAGGGCGCGCGCACGGCGGCCGATGCCGAGCGTTACTTCGCTGCCTATGAGCGCGCAATCGAAGCGGTGGCTGCGGGCGATGGCGGCCCCACCGCGCCCGAGGCAGGCTCTGGCGTGTCTGTCAAACTCTCAGCCCTGCATCCGCGCTACGATTCGCTGCACGAAGCCCGCGTGATGGATGAGCTCTATCCCAAGCTCCTGCATCTTTGCACGATGGCAGCCCAGTCGAACATCAACCTCTGCCTGGATGCCGAGGAGGCCGACAGGCTGGTGATCTCGCTGAAGCTTCTGGACCGCCTTTGCTCTGAGCCTTCGCTGGACGGGTGGACCGGGCTGGGCCTTGCCCTGCAAGCCTATCAGAAGCGCGCGACAGCTGTGGTTGATCAGATCATCGAACTGGCCCGCCTGCGTGGCCGGCGCCTGATGGTGCGGCTGGTGAAGGGGGCCTATTGGGATACTGAGATCAAGCATGCCCAGGAAATGGGGTTTCCCAACTTCCCGGTTTTCACGACCAAGTCCGGAACAGACCTCTCCTACCTCGCCTGCGCGCGGCGGATGCTGGAGGCCGCGCCGGACATCTATCCCCAATTCGCGACTCACAATGCCCATACCCTGGCAGCGATCGAGCACATGGCCGAGGCCGCGGGCAGTCCAGCGTTTGAGTACCAGCGCCTGCACGGCATGGGCGAGGCACTGTATGCAGCATCGGGCGCTGGCGGCCAGGTGCGCATCTACGCGCCGGTCGGCCAGCATGAGGACCTGTTGCCATATCTGGTGCGCCGCCTGCTCGAGAACGGCGCCAACACCAGCTTCGTGCATGCCTTCCTCGATCCTGACGTGCCGGTGGAGCATGTGGTCGAGGATCCCATCTCCAAGCTCGAAGCGGGCCCGCGCCGTCATCCGCAGATTCCGACCCCGCCGCGCCTGTTCGGCCGCGAGCGGCGCAACTCAGCCGGGCTCGACCTCTCGCAGGCGAGCGTCCGCCAGCAACTGGCCAGAAAGATCACCGACCTGAAGAGCGGGCCTGTGATCCAGGCCGGGCCGATGCTGGGAGATACCCCAATCACAACGGGCGAGACCGTGCGCCAGGCCAACCCATCCGAGACCTCGATTGTCATGGGAACGGTGCGCGAGGCGAGCGCGGACGAGGTCGGCAAGGCGCTGGCAGCGTGCAGCCAGGCGCAGTCGGCCTGGGACGCGCGCGGCGGGGCGGAGCGGGCGGCGATTCTGCGCGCCATGGCCGACGGGCTGGAGGAGGCCGGGCCGAAGCTGATCGCCCTGATGGCGCGCGAGACGGGCAAGACGCTGCAGGACGGCATCGACGAGGTGCGCGAGGCGGTCGACTTCTGCCGCTACTATGCTGGCCAGGCCGAGGAAAAATTCGCCGCGCCTGAGCGCCTGCCGGGGCCGTCGGGCGAGACCAACCACCTGTCGCTGCACGGGCGCGGCGTGTTCGGCTGCATCAGCCCGTGGAATTTCCCGCTCGCCATCTTCACCGGGCAGATTGCAGCGGCGATGGCGGCGGGCAACACGGTGCTGGCCAAGCCCGCTGAGCAGAGCCCGCTGGTGGCGGGCGAAGCGGTGAAGATCTTCCGCAAGGCCGGCGTGCCGGGCGAGGTGCTCGCGCTGCTGCCTGGCCAGGGCGAGGTGGTCGGCGCCGCCATCTCAAACAGCGACGCGATCGCTGGCGTCGCCTTCACCGGCGGGACGGGCACAGCCCGGATCATCAACCGAGCGCTGGCAGAGCGCGATGGCCCGATCGCCACGCTGATCGCCGAGACGGGCGGGCTGAACGCCATGTTCGTCGACACGACCGCCCTCAGGGAGCAAGTGATCGACGATGTGATCCGCTCGGCCTTTGGCTCGGCGGGCCAGCGCTGCTCAGCGCTACGGCTCCTGTTCCTGCCGCATGAGACCGCCGACATGATCCTCGAGGGCCTGATGGGCGCGATGGACGAGCTGAAGGTGGGCGATCCGTGCGAGTTCGACACCGACGTTGGCCCGGTGATCGACGCGGAGGCCAAGGCGATGCTGGAGGCGCATCTTGAGCGGATGAAATCTGACGCAAAGCTCCTCAAGCAGGTCGATGTGAGTGCGATGGCGGAGCGGGGCCATTTCTTCGGGCCCGCGCTGGTGAAGCTCGCCTCCCTGGACCAGATCAGCGAGGAGACATTCGGGCCGGTGCTGCACGTGCTGCGCTATGATCCTGATGACGTTGCTGCGGTCGGCGCGGCGCTCATGGCGAAGGGCTACGGCCTGACGCTGGGTATTCATTCGCGGCTTGAGACGTTCTGGCGCGAGGTGATCGAGGCCTGCCCGGTCGGCAACACCTATATCAATCGCTCGACGATTGGCGCGGTGGTCGGCGTGCAGCCCTTTGGCGGGGAGGGGCTTTCCGGCACCGGCCCCAAGGCTGGCGGGCCGCATTATGTGACCCGATTTGCCACAGAGCGCACCGTGACCAACAACATCACAGCCCAGGGCGGTGACCCGGAGCTTCTGAGCCTGACTTAAGCTGTACGCCGCCGGCCCGGCGGGCCGCAATTGAGTTCCGCCATGGCGAGTTGGTGAGCGTGCCACAGCGTGCTGGCCATCAGGTCTTCGGTTGGGTTGCAGCCATTGCCGGGCGGGCGGCCCATGCGGATCGAGACGGCCCGGCGGACTTTCGGCCGGGCGCGCCAGTGGGCGAGCCTGCGGGCCGCCTTGGCCGGATCCTGTAGCAGTGATTGCAGCGCTGCAATTCTGCGGGCGAGGCCTTTGCTTTGGGCCAGATCGCAGGGCGAAAGGGTCGCTTTGAATGGAAGGTTCTGATCGCCCCGGGTCCTGAACTCTGCATAGGGATCGGGCAATGGCTCGAACAGGCCAAAGCCCGGCGCGTTAACCTTGCCGCGCCGCCGAAGCCTGGCCTTGCGCGTTTCGGACGGGGGCGCCTCAGTAACCATGCCAAGCTCACCCTTCAGGTGCCCGGATTCGACGAGCAGCAGGCGCCGGGCCAGCGCTTCAAGGCAGCGCACCTCGCGAAACGCGATGTTGCGGGCGCGCCGCGCGATCAGGTCAGGCACAAAGGTGTCAAAGCCGAGACTCATCACCAGCACAGAGAGGGTGCGGGCAAGGAAGTCCCAGCTCCAGTGGAGCGCATCTGAGGTGGCCTGGTCCATGCCCGGCAGTGTGGCCCGGGGCGCAAGTGGGTCGGATTGGCAAAGGGTTTTCCATGACGTACGCGCATGTGTAGGCTGACGCTTGCAGAGTGTGTTTCGAGGGTGTTTCCATGGATATTCTGATCGCGGCCAGAGGGCTGGCTTTAGCAATAGGTATTGCTGCGGGCGCGACTTTTGTCCCTGCCTTTGCGTGTACCTGTCCGCCTCTGGAGAGCGCGGCCGCGCAGGCCGACGGGGCCGACCTTGTGGCGCTGGCGCGCATGGAGGGCGACGCGGAAATCGGCCAGTCCCCCTATGGCGGGCCCGAGCGGATCGAGACCGACTTCACCCTGCTGGAAGTGCTGAAGGGTGACGCTCTGGCGGGCGATGAGATCCTGGTCACGTCCGGCGCGCCGGGAAATCCGGCCTGCGGGATACGCTGGCGCGAGGGGGTTGAGGCGCTCGTGCTGCTGAACGCGCGGGAGACGGGCGGCTATTCGGCCTGGATGTGCTCCATGCCGCAATTTTCCGAAGCCGAGTTCCGCGAGGCCCTCGGCGCGCCGCCAAAAGGGGGGGACCAGCCTCTGGCGCCTTTGACCGGGACGGCCGAGATTCTTTC
The DNA here is from genome assembly GCA_038527085.1 of Pseudomonadota bacterium. Classification (GTDB taxonomy): domain Bacteria; phylum Pseudomonadota; class Alphaproteobacteria; order Caulobacterales; family Hyphomonadaceae; genus UBA5336. The sequence continues at coordinate 6,709 of JBCBGD010000117.1, forward strand.
GCCCCAACCGGGTGAGCGCATCAGTGGCCCGGTTCCGATCAAGGCGACCCTGCCGGCCGACTGGTTTTTCGAGAACGCGGCCCACGGCAAGCTGGTCGAGGCTGGCGAGGTGGTGGGCGAGATCCCGATCAGGCCGATATCGAGCCAGAACTGGACCGAGCCAGGCGACAAGACCGTGGACCTGGAGGTCTCGCTGAATGTTGAAACGGACACCGACCTGACCCTGATCATCGAGCAGAGCCTCGTTGATGAGACGCTGGCACCGCGGTCCGTCTCGGTGGCGTTCACCGCGGCGGCGCCAGTGGGCGATCCTGAAGCTGAGGCCCGCGCAGAGATGGAACGGCTTGTGACGGAGACCTGGCCGGAAGTGATCCTTTCAGGCGATGGCGAGGCCTACGCCGCCTTCCTGCCCGAGGACTACCTTCTGGTCGATGAGACGGGACAAGTGATCGATCGCGCCGCGATGATCACCCTCATCACCGAGGACGAGTTCGCCGTGCCAGACACGCTTGAGGTGAAGGTCCTGGACTCCCGGCTCGTCAGTGCCGCATCCGGCCTGGTGGTGGGGGAGGTGACCAGCGCCACCACCATCACCGATGGCGTGGTTTGCGAGGCCGTCTTCACCGTTACCCATGTGCTGAAACGCTTCGGCGGCGACTGGAGCCTTGAGGCGAGCCATTTCAGCGGCGGCGCGCAGACCTGCACGGGCGAGTGAGCGCAAAAAAAGGCCCGGCAGATGTCTGCCGGGCGCCAAGTTACGTAGGTACTCTACTGCTTGGTCTTATTTCTGTTCGACCATGGCGCGCAGCATCCATGCCGCTTTCTGGTGCGCGCGCAGCCTCTCGGTGAACATGTCTTCCGTGGCCGGGTCGCCTTCTTCCGAGGCGGCCTTGATGCCTGCCATCAGGCGGCGCGAAATCGTGTCATTGTCGCGGGCAAGGGTTTCGACCAACTCGCTGGCGCTCGGCGTTTCGCCTGTGAACGGCTCCAAGACCGAAATGTCCTGCATGGAAATGTAGTTCATGGGCGCCTTGAGGCCGAGGGCGCGGATGCGCTCCGCCA
>JBCBGD010000118.1:0-7760 GCA_038527085.1 Pseudomonadota bacterium
CCTGCCCGGCCCTAGGCGCGCGGTGCAGAACGGTTTGTCCGTGTACGCCCGCAATTGCCGGGGTGGGGCCATCCCACGCGCGCAGCAGCGATTCCATTGCATCGTTATGGGTTTGGGTGATGACGGCTTCCGCCCGAGCGAACGCCCCGGACGGCGCCTCGCCCCGCCAGGCCCAGTCGCGCGCGGCCTGCGTCGCGTCCTGCAACACCCGCCGTTCGTCAGGCGTGTACTTGCGCTCTGCCACAGGGCCAAATTCCAGCACCCGCTCGCCATCGGTCAGGATCAGGGCGGCATCGACGGCATCGATCGAGGTTCCGGACATGAAACCTGCCGCCCAGACAGGCTCGAAGCCGTTTTCCGAAGGGTTCGGGGACGTATTGCTCAAGACGGCGGCCTCTCCTATCAAGCGTCCCTTCGCATATCGGTTTGGAGGCCGCCATGGGCAAATACAAGTCAGACTTCATGCAGACGCTGACCGCCCGCGGCTATATCAAGCAGGTCACCCATGAGGCCGAGTTGGACGCATACTGTTCGGGCGAGCGCGGCGTTCCGGCGGCCTATATCGGCTTCGATGCGACCGCTGACAGCCTGCATGTCGGCTCGCTTGTCGGCATCATGATGCTGCGCCGGTTCCAGCAGGCTGGCGGCAAGCCGGTCGTGCTCATGGGCGGCGGCACGACAAAGGTCGGCGACCCCACAGACAAGGAAAAGACACGGCCCGTGCTGACCGACGAGCAGATCGCTTCGAACCTCGCCGGTATCCGCAAGGCATTCGAGCCGTTTCTCGAGTTTGGCGACGGCCCGACGGACGCGATCATGGTCAACAATGACGAGTGGCTGAGTCAGATCGGGTACATTGATCTTTTGCGCGAGGTCGGCCCGCACTTCACCATCAACACCATGGTGAAACAGGACACGGTGGCCCGTCGCCTGGCCGCCGAGCAGCCCTACACCTTTCTGGAGTTCAACTACCTGCTCCTCCAGAGCTATGATTTCCTCGAACTGAATAAACGCATGGGGCTGGCCTTGCAGATGGGCGGGTCGGACCAGTGGGGCAACATCCTCGGCGGGATTGACCTGATCCACAAGCTGGAGGGCCGTGAGGCCTACGGTCTCACCTGCCCGCTGATCACAACGGCCTCGGGTGGCAAGATGGGCAAGACAGCCGATGGCGCGGTCTGGCTCAACGCCGACAAGCGCAGCCCCTATGAGTACTGGCAGTTCTGGCGCAACACTGAAGACGCCGATGTGGGCCGGTTCCTGAAGCTGTTCACCGACATTCCGCTGGATGAGATCGCTCGGCTGGAGGCGCTTGAGGGCGCCCAGATCAACGATGCGAAGATCGCGCTTGCTGACGCCGCCACAACCATGTTGCATGGCGAAGCCGCGGCCCGCGAGGCGCGAGAGACCGCCGCGAAAGTGTTTGCCGACGGCACCAGCGGCGACGCCCTGCCGACCGCGGAGGTGCCTTCCGAGGAGATCAAGGGCATGCTGGTGGCGGCCGCGTTCACGGCAGCGGGCCTGACCAAGACCAATGGCGAGGCGCGCAGGCTGATCAAGCAGGGCGCAGCCCGTTTGAATGATGTTATCGTCAGCGACCAGAACGCCGTGCTCGGTTCAGACGATCTCGGCGAGGATGGCACCGCAAAACTCTCCGCCGGCAAGAAGCGCCACGCGCTCGTGAAGGCGGTCTGAGCCTCAGGGGCTATTCCCCTGCCGGGATCTCATCTGGCAGGGGCAAGTCGGTCTGGGTGGGGTTTTCGAAGATGCGGCGCAGCACGCCTGGCGTGATCGCCGAGAGCGGATTGACCGCCACCTGTGCGCGCTCGAGCTCGCCGCGCACCGAATAGGTGAGGGAGAACACACCCTCCCCCTCGCGGCTGACGAACAGGTCGCCGATGATCGGGATCCCGCCGAGGGCCGAGTTCATGCCATAACTGGGAACCAGGACGCCATCGATCGCGATGCCCCCCGCATCGGGCTCCACCCAGCCATTCACCGTCAGGCCCATGGCCGGGCCGGACGCGCGTCCGCCCTCGACCACATAGCGACCGGCGCGCGAGCGCAGAGGCAGGTCGATCCGGCTGAACAGGACACCTTCCCCGCCCAACGTGTCGGCCAGCCCGCGCAGAGAAGCGAGCGAGAGGATCTGGGTCAGGAATGGCGCATTCCGCAGCCGCGCATTTACCACGCGGATGTTCAGGTCGGTGGTTTCTGTCTCGCCGCGCAAGACGCCATCCAGAGTTAAGGTGCCACCGACCAGAACGTCCGTTTCGAAGAAGGTCTCAACCAATGCGCCGGCATCATCGGACGTCAGCGCCACTTCGGCCGCGCCATCCGCCAGGGCGCGGTATTCGGCCTCCAGCGTGTTGCCCTCACCCAGCCTGCCAGACGCGTTAAGGGACTGCAGCCCTGACACCTCGGAGATCGCCGCCAATCGTGCGCCCCGCAGCACAAGCGCATCGCCGACCACGAGCCTGTCCACTTCTGCATCCAGCGTGATCGCGCCGCCAAGACCGCCCTCGCCAGACATGCCGCCGGCGCCAGGCAACAGCCCTGAAACATCAAGAAGCGGTCCACTGACACTCAGGGCGAGCCCATCATCGGCGCCGCGGCTGATCTGTCCGCTCACATCGACGCGGCCTGCCAGAAACGCGCGGTCGAGATCGGCCTCGATGAGCCGCCCGGTCTCGCCAAGCCGGATGCGCCCGGCGAGTTTGGCCGTCTCGCTTTCCAGCGTGGCATCGGCGAGGCGCTGATCGCCCTCCTCGCTGTAGATGATGCGGGCGGTCGCCGGATCGCCGGGCGGTTTCAGCCAGCCCACTTCCACGAGGTCAATTCGGGCCGTCTCGAAATCAAGTTCCACATCGGCGGCGACGACGGCCTCACCCGAAAGACTTGCGGCCAGCTCCACCGGGATTTCCCCGGAAATGTAGGGGCGGCCCAAAAGTCCGAAACGGTTGAGCACATCAGGCGTGACGACACTGCGCGCAGCCACACGGCTCGGCCCGCCATTGTCGTTGAAATCATCGCGCCACTCGAAGTTGACCGTGGCGGGCCCGAGGTCGCCAAAGCCTGACAGGGAAATTCGCTCCTTGCTCAGGTCGATGCGCGCGGTGGTGCCAACAAGATCAAATCCATTCACCAGATCCGTGACGCCAGCATTGCGCACCTGTCCCGTCACCGTGAAGCTGGTGTCGTCCATGGGCACGTTGTCGAGAGCCGGGCGAACCAAATGGAACGTGACATCGCCATCACCGCTCACCCTGTCTGGATTGAAGCCCGTCTCATCTTCCAGGTTCAGGCGCGATCGGAACACTGCGGCCACGGCCTCTCCGATGGGTCCGCGCCCCTTGGCATCGATGATCATGTCTCCGCCGCGTGGATTGAGGGCCGGAATGGCGACGCTGCCATCGTCGAGCACCCAACTCATCCAGGTGCCCCGGCTGACATCGATTGACACGCTGTTGCCCGTCAGGCGTCCGGTCCCGCTGGCATTCGCCACGGGCGCCATCTCGGACAGGAAACGCACCTGGGCATCTCGCACGGAGAAATCGACGCTGAGGTCTTCGTCGCGCAGATGGCCTTCTGCGAAACTGTCAGGCGATAGGGTGAGCTCAGCCGTCGCCCCCGTCAGCGTGCCCGCTTCAATGTTGTTGGTGACGAATTTGCGCGCGCCTTTGCCCAGCGTGACGGGCCAGAAATCAAGCACTGTGCGGGTGCCGGTCTCGCCTGTCAGATTGGCCGCAAGGTTTGCGCTAAGGGGCAGCTCGCCGGGCTGCTGGTCCAGGTTGCGCGAGATGCGCCCAGCGGCAGAGACCTCCGCGCCCTGGGTCTCGAACCGCGCCCTGTCGAGCATCAATGTGTGCAGATCAGGGGTCAGCCGCGTATTGATCTCCACCGCTTGGAGGGACCAGGGCCGCTCGAAAAAAGGCCGCGCATCAATCGACAGGGATGGCGCGCGAAGGGAAAGCGGGCGGTCTTCGGTGCCAAACACCGCGCCGCCAAGAGACCCATTGAGTGGGCCCCTGATGATCCCCGCATCCAGCGTCGTGAAGGCGAAATCCAGAGTGTCGCTGCCGGTGTCGTAGTTTACCTCGCCATCAATGCGCGTGATCGGAACGGTGCGTCCCGCAATCGCAATTGCTCCGCCGCCGGTTTCACTGCGCGCGCTGACCGTCGACAAACCGTCCGTCCGGTTGGCCTGTACGCTCAGCACCAGGCTGGCGGGCAGGCCCGTGATCCGCTCATTGCTGATGCCCATTCGGCCTGCGAGCTCAGACAGCGTCCAGCCGTCCACCTGCGCCTGAACGTCGAGCGTGTCGAAGCCGTTGAAGCTGTCCATGCCCAGCGCGATCTTTTCAGGCAGCCCCTCGCCTTCGCCCACGCCGGCCAGCGTCAGGGAAATGTCCCCGCTGCTCACTTCCAGTGCGCCGGCCGCATTGGCGACGCGGGCGACGCGCTCGCCGGACAGGAGCACCACGTCCACCTCCAGCCCCTGAAACCCCACGCGAGACAGCTTCATTTGCTGAAAGCCATTGCCGCCGCCGATCAACACTGCGCCGAGAACGCGGTTCAGGCTGGCAAGCCACTCTTCGGGCGTTTCTGGAAAGTCGGCTGCTGGGATGGGTGGCAGCGGTTCGCCAGCAATTGACCAGATGTCAGCGGCCTCCTGGCGGACCTCGAGCTGCGCGCCTCTCAGATCGATTTCCAGCACAGCGGTCCGCCCGAACAAGAGCGCAGAGGCATCAAGCTCAAGATCGGCCTGCTCTGCATAACCGCTCAAGTCGCCGCTGGAGGAATAGAACGTCACGCCCGTGGCCGTCACGTCGACACGCCTGCGCTCTGGCGTCCACTGGAGCTGTACGGTCTCGATCTCGACTTCCCTGCCGCCGCGCGCATCGCTCAGGGCCTGGGCGATATCGGCCCGGTAGATATCCAATTCCATCGGCCCCTGGGACAATCGCCAGGCCAGGACCGCCGCCGCGATCACCGCAAGAAACAGGATCCCGCCAAGGATTTCGAAGAACAGAACCCTGGCGGTCTGGCGAACCAAAAGCGTACTCCACGTCTCGACACTGGTACCTGCGCAGACTTGCAGCTGCGCCCCGGCCCGCTAGGTCAGTGTAGTCGGTGCGGGCCGTCCGCACCAGCGTTCACCAGCAGAGGTAAATTCATGGTAGAAATTGGCGACGCAGCCCCCGATTTTTCAGTGCCTGGCGCGGGCGGAAAGACGCTTTCGCTTTCAGATTATGCCGGAAAATGGGTCGTGCTGTACTTCTATCCCAAGGACGACACGCCTGGCTGCACGACTGAGGCGAAGGATTTCACCGCGCTGGCCGACCAGTTTGCCGCCCGCGGCGCCCATGTCATTGGTGTGTCGAAAGACACTGTGAAGAAGCACGACAAGTTCCGCGAGAAGCATGATTTGACGGTCGAGCTTGCCTCCGACGAGGCCGGAGAGATCTGCGAGGCCTATGGCGTCTGGGTCGAGAAGAGCATGTATGGAAAAACCTATATGGGCATCCAGCGCGCCACCTTCCTGATCGATCCGGAAGCTAAAATTTCAGCAATTTGGCCCAAGGTGAAAGTGAAGGGTCATGCTGAGGAGGTTTTGGGAAAACTCCCGGAGTCATAAGGAATTTTCTCCAAACCGAGCACTCAAAGACTCCGAAACCTTAATCAGGCATTAACACAATGATGGCAGGGTCTTGCAGAAATCCTGGCGGTAGGGGTTCCATGTTCGACAACGATCAGGTTAGAAGAGTCTTCGAGGGTTTGGGACAGTGCTTGCCACGTTCAGCGGGCACTGCATGCAAACAACCAATCGGCGGGCGGCGTAGATGAAGCAGTTGAGTACGAAGGCGCGCGCGGTTTTCGACCGCGTTTTTCCTGAGCGTCAGATTTACCACCGCAGCGGTGGAACGGTGCATTATATTTCCGTGTCTCCCTGGCAGCAGGCCATGCTTGCCGCGGGTGTCACGGCGATTGCCGGTTGGACCGGCATTGCTACCGTGTCTTACATTTTCGGCTCTCAAGGCAGCTTTGATGTTGTCGAGACCCAGGATGATGATGCGCGCTACCAGCGCTGGATCCAGGAACTTCGAGCCAACACCGCACTCTCGCAAAGCCTGCTCGAAGAGCGCACGGAAGACTTCCAGCGCGCCACGGCCGAATTCGAAGAGCGCCACCAGACGCTGAAGGTCCTGCTCGACGCCCTCGAGAGCGGCGAAGACCTCGATGTCACGGCCCTGCGCGGCGACAATGCCGACCTTCTGCTCGAAGCAACCATCGACGAAGCCGACGCCCGCCAGGGCATTGAGCGTGCCCAGCCCACCGCGCGCCTCGAACTCGTCGGCACGCGCGCCCGCATCGAAAGCGTGCAGACCGAACAACTCGCCTTTCTGAACGATGCCGAAGATATCGCCGTTGAGCGCGCCGAACGCGCCCGCGGCATCCTGCGCCTCACCGCCGTAGGCACGGGCCGCATCGAAGACACCGCCGCCATGGGCGGCCCACAGGTCTCCCTCGCCGACCTTGCCAACATGGAATTCGACGATCCCGAGGACGCCGCCTTCAACCGCCGCGTCATCCAGGTTGCCGCGCGCCTGGAAGAAGCGCGCTACTTCGAAGACATTGTCGAGAACCTGCCCCTGGCCCAGCCCGTTGGCGTGCCCGCGCGCCTCACCTCGAATTACGGTATGCGCGTCGACCCGTTCTCGCGCCGCCCGGCCTGGCACAATGGCATTGACATGGCCGCCTACTACAAGGCCCCGATCACCGCTGGCGGGCCTGGCACGGTCACCTATGCCGGCCGGATGAACGGCTATGGCCGCATGGTCGAGGTCGATCACGGCTACGGCTTCAAATCACGTTATGCGCACTTACAGTCGATCAATGTCTCCCGGGGTGATACAGTCGCCATTGGAGACACTCTCGGACTGATGGGGTCCAGCGGCCGGTCCACCGGCCCGCACCTTCACTACGAGGTGTACTTCAACAACAAACCCTACGACCCGATCGACTTTCTGAAGGCAGGACGACATGTTCACGAAAACGAATAAGGGCGAGCCAGGCATGGCGCCGGCGAGCAATCCCGCCCAGGACGCCATTCGCTCCGCCTCCAGCAAGCCCGCAGGCCGCAGCGTCGCGTCCATCATCTGCAACGACATGAAGATCAACGGCTCGGTCTATTCCGAAGGCGCGCTTCAGGTTGATGGACAGGTTGAGGGCGACGTGTCTGCCCAGGACATCACAATCGGCGCGTCCGGCGTGATCACCGGCGAGGTCATCGCCGAAGTCATCATCGTGAAAGGCACGATCAAGGGCTCGATCCGCGGACGCAAGGTCGAGCTGGAAACCGGCGCGAAGGTCGAGGGCGACATCGTCCACACCTCCCTGTCGATCCAGGCCAATGCCGTGTTCGAAGGCCAGGTCAAGCACGCGACCGACCCGCTCCAGAACAATGCGCCCAAGGCCGCCTCCGCCGCGCCCGCGCCCAAGCCCGCTGCCCAGCCTGGGTCCGCGGCGCCCCAGCCCGCGCCAGCCTCCCCCACCCCAGGCACCCCCGGCAACGCCTGAGATCAGGCTGACAAATCAAGCAAAGCAAAAGCCGCAGGCCCCACGCCCGCGGCTTTTTTCTATTGGAAACAGACCATCCTGGGCAAAGCAGCGGTGCTGGGATCCGCCAAGCGGTTTGAAACCTACTCCCGCGCTTCGCCGACGTCGTGGGCCAGCGCCGCGCTGAGGAAGGGGTCAAT